>CAMDCQ010000033.1 GCA_945890595.1 Chitinophaga pinensis | reverse complement strand
TACCTAATAGCTAAAATCAACATGACCTTGAGTGTCTTTTAGATTAAGGATGTAATCTACACCGTCACGTTTATATTTCATTTGAATAGCATGGGACTTGATAGTAATACCACGCTCGCGTTCGATATCCATATCGTCCAACGTTTGCTCTTTCATGTCTCGATCACTAACCGTACCTGTTGTTTGCAGAAGTCTATCTGCTAAGGTGCTCTTACCGTGGTCTATGTGAGCTATTATACAAAAATTACGGATGTTCTCCATTCAGCGTGCAAAAGTAGTTTTTTTAGCCTTTCGAAAAGCAGTGATTTTGGAGTATTCGTACTGCTCAATTAAGTAGATCAAAGATTCTATTGTAGGGTGCTTTTTAGGACCTCGCCTTTTATTTAGGTTTAATAGCCAAAAAATACCCTCAGACTATCGGCTAAATACAAAGAAAACAATACACCTTTAGAAGAAAATTAAACCAACTTGCTCCTATTTAATGAATAATTTTACTTTTGCAGGCTTTAAATAAAACAAGCAGAAATAGTAAATTTTAGAATTCATGGAAAAAATGATGATTTATATGCCGATACTTATGGCCGTTATAGGCCTTATTTATATGGTAATTAAAAGAAACTGGGTGTTAAAACAGGATGCTGGAGACGGCAAAATGAAAGAGATCGCGGATTATATCTATGAAGGTGCACTTGCCTTCCTTAAAGCTGAATACAGACTGCTAACTTTCTTTGTTATTGGTGCATCAGTTGTATTAGCTGGAATAGCATTCTTTGTACCAACTACTCATTACTTGATAATACCTGCATTTATTATTGGTGCTGTGTTCTCTGCTTTAGCAGGAAATATGGGTATGAAAATAGCTACTAAAACGAACGTAAGAACTACGCAAGCGGCTAAAACTAGCTTACCCAATGCATTAAAAGTATCTTTTGGTGGTGGAACAGTTATGGGCCTTGGCGTTGCAGGACTTGCAGTTTTAGGTCTTACCTTGTTATTTATTGCTTTCTTTAACTTCTTTATGGGTGGTGTTTGGACAAACACTGCTGATATGACAATCGTTCTTGAAACACTAGCAGGATTCTCATTAGGAGCTGAGTCAATCGCATTGTTTGCGCGTGTGGGTGGCGGTATTTATACAAAAGCTGCTGACGTAGGTGCTGACTTAGTAGGTAAAGTAGAAGCGGGTATTCCAGAAGACGATCCTCGTAACCCTGCAACTATTGCAGATAACGTAGGAGATAACGTAGGAGACGTAGCAGGTATGGGTGCTGATTTATTTGGTTCTTATGTAGCTACAGTTCTTGCTGCTATGGTTTTAGGTAATTATGTTATCACAGACATGGGTGGATCAATACAAGACGAATTTGGTGGTATTGGCCCGATACTATTACCTATGGCTATAGCCGGTGCAGGTATTGTTATTTCAATAATTGGCACTTTCTTAGTAAAAATATCTAGCAACGACGCCAAAGAAAATGAAGTTCAAAAAGCCTTGAATATAGGAAACTGGACATCAATCGCTTTAGTTGCTGTTGCTTGTTATGGTTTAGTTACTTGGATGCTCCCAGCAACAATGAATATGAATTTCTTTGGTGAAGGATCTAAAGAAATATCTTCTATGAGAGTATTTTTTGCGACCTTAGTAGGTTTAGTTGTCGGCGCAGGTATCTCTTCTTTTACAGAATATTATACTGGACTTGGTAAACCTCCAATTCTTAAAATTGTACAACAATCAAGCACTGGAGCAGGAACCAACATTATTGCTGGTCTAGCTACAGGTATGATTTCTACTTTCTCTTCTGTACTTTTATTTGCTGCTGCTATTTGGGCTTCTTATGCTTTTGCAGGTTTTTATGGAGTTGCACTTGCTGCCTCTGCCATGATGGCAACTACTGCAATGCAGTTAGCGATTGATGCTTTTGGACCAATATCTGACAACGCTGGAGGAATTGCAGAGATGAGTGAGCAAGAGCCTATCGTTAGAGAAAGAACAGACATTTTGGATTCTGTTGGTAATACAACTGCTGCCACCGGAAAAGGATTTGCTATTGCTTCGGCTGCACTTACCTCGCTAGCTTTATTTGCTGCTTATGTTACATTTACGGGTATAGATGGTATCAACATATTCAAAGCGCCAGTTCTTGCTATGCTTTTTGTTGGAGCTATGATTCCAGTAGTATTCTCTGCACTTGCTATGAATGCTGTAGGTAAAGCTGCCATGGAAATGGTAGAAGAAGTTAGACGTCAGTTTAGAGAAATTCCAGGTATCATGGAAGGTACAGGAAAACCTGAATACGGTAAATGTGTAGATATTTCTACCAAAGCTTCACTTAAAGAAATGATGTTACCCGGTATTTTAACAATTGGTTTCCCTATTGCTGTGGTGCTTGTAGGCAAATTGGTATACGGCGACAACAATATGCTAGTAGCTGAGATGTTAGGAGGTTATATGGCTGGAGTTACCGTTTCTGGTGTCCTTTGGGCAATATTCCAAAATAACGCAGGTGGTGCTTGGGACAATGCTAAAAAATCGTTTGAAGCTGGTGTTATGATTAATGGCGAAATGACGTACAAAGGTTCTGATGCGCACAAAGCAGCAGTAACTGGAGACACCGTAGGTGACCCATTTAAAGATACTTCAGGTCCTTCTATGAATATCCTGATAAAACTAACTTGTCTTATTGGCTTGGTTATTGCACCAATTTTAGGTGGGTTACATGGTGACTCAGGTAAAAAAGCATGCTGCAGTAAAGAAGCCATGGAAGCACACATTGCGATATGCGACAAAAATGTAGCCGATCATACCGCTTGTTGTAAGTATGAAGAGGGCGAGAAAAAAGCGTGTTGCGCTAAAAAAGAAGCAACAAGCGAAAGCATGAGTGCTCCTATTGAACAGCAAACAACTACTGTAGAGATAGACAACGCAGAAGACCAAGACTAAAAAGATAAAAAACAATTGAACCAGCTAAATTCTAAAAAACGCAAATTGAGTAAGACTTACTTGATTTGGGTTAAGGGTTTAGCTGGTTTTTTATTGCTCATTTTTACCTCCGCTTTTCAAGAGAAAACAGATATCTCCAATCTTTCAACCAATTACCTAATCCATGATAATGAAGATGGAAAAAGACTGGTAACCCTGCAGTCAGATGAATTCAGAGCATACAGTGCCAGATTTCATCATCAGTTAAGATATGACGATGGGCAAGACACCATTGCACCCAAAATACTTAATTACGCTTTACAAGGTTATTTGTTTTTGAAACACACTGACGAGTTAGCCTCAGACCGATACCTTACTGTAATTGACTTCACGCTTTTTTGCAATAAGAAAAGACTTTGGGTTATTGATATAGACACCAAAAAAGTAATTTTTAACGAGTTGGTAGCCCACGGTGCCCAAACCGGCGAAGAATATGCGAAGTACTTTAGCAATAAGTATGGAAGTAACAAAAGCTCTCTAGGTTTTTACACTACTGGCGGAACATATTTCGGAAGTAATAATCTTTCGCTTAAGCTCAGTGGTATGGAGGCTAAATTTAATTCTAACGCATTTGCAAGAGGAATAGTGATACACGGTGCGAGTTATGTAAACGGGGACCTTGTAACGCGAAAAGAGCGTATTGGAAGAAGTTTTGGCTGTCCAGCAGTTTCCCAAAAAATAAATACCCAACTAGTTAATACATTAAAAGGAGGTAATTGCTTGTTTATATATTCTACTACGGCTGATTACCTGCAAAAATCCGCTATACTGAATGCTAATCTCTACATCACTGTGGACGAATTAAGCATTTAATTAGATACTTTTATGTAAACTTTGTAACGTTTTATGAAAAGCTTCAAAAAAGCCTTAGGTGGAGTCTTGGTTGCACTCTTAGCATTTTCTTCTTGTCAAAAAGAGGCTAAAATAGGTAAGCACAATATTGTTCTAACTCAGGATTCATTTGCTTACTATCTCGAAAATCAATTTAGTAAATGGACAGTACTTGTTTGTCAGGATCAACTTCAATTTATGGATACCTTACAATCATTTTACCAGGAAAGGGATTATATGCCTCTTCATTGGGATGTTTTGATGGGAGACTCCACTGCATGGAAGAAACTGGAATCTACCTTTTCATATAGCGAAACGCACGGAATGGATGCACGATATTATTATCTTCCATTGGTTAGTTATTATAAAGCGAAAGCAGCAAATTATAGCAGTTCTGATAGTATTTATCGCGTATATGCTGAGTTAGAACTGATCATATCCAATAGTCTATTGAGAATGTATAAGGATATTGCAAATGGCAGAAGCAGTCCTATCAAAGTTTATGGTTACACGTATATGTTGCCTCGAAACAATTGGAAATCTATGAAGTTTTATGACTTTTTGAACGAACCTAATAAAATTGGTATGATTGAGGAAATTCATAAAAATGATACCACCTACCAAGAACTTCAAAAATTACTTAAGCTGTATCAACAAAAAAAGAAAATTGAAATATCATCTGCCATAGACTTTGCAGACTATCCGAAATTAGCCATAGGTGACTCTGCACCTGTAATTGGTAAACTGATATCAAAATTAAAACAGCGAAATATGCCAGATTCCAGCGTACAATCGCTTACAAATACTAATGTTTTTACAGAGGATCTCGCCAAAATCATTAAAAAAATTCAGGCTATAAATAATCTTACTCCCGACGGTACTATGGGATACAAAACCTATAAAATAGTAAACACCACTCCCACCCATAATATAGATCAAGTAAAAGCAAATATGGAGCGTCAGCGATGGTTTACCAAACCGCAAGAAAAACCCTATGTTTACATTAATCTTCCACAATATACAGTAGAAATGCATGGGCCAAATAGCTCAAAGGAGATGAAAGTGTGTATTGGCAAAAATCTGCCAGATAACTACGACGCCATGGTTAAAGAATATAGCGATAGTGGCTGGCTATATAAGCTACCTAAAAATATGGAAACACCGCAAATAGCCAGTGAAATAACCTACGCTGTGCTCAATCCAACGTGGACAGTTCCCAATAGTATTATTACCCGAGAAATGTGGCCTATGCTTGTTTCCGAACCTCATTACTTGCGTAAAAAAGGATACAAAGTGACGCACAACGGCAAAGAAATTAATAGCGATACCATTCAATGGAGCAGAATAAGTAAAACCAGCATCCCCTATAAAATAGTAGAACAGCCCGGACCCAACAATTCGCTGGGCACCGTAAAGTTTTTATTTAGCAATCCGTTTTTTATTTATCTGCATGACACTCCGTCTAAGGCTGCTTTTGAGAAAACGCAACGTGCTGTGAGTCATGGATGTGTACGACTTGAAAAACCACACGAATTTGGAGAGTTCCTTATGCAAAATTCAACTAAGTATGATGCAGACGATTTTAGAGTTATGTTGGGCTACCCTCCTCGAGATACAGCACGATTAAAAAATTGGGACCCAAAAGATTCAACAGCAAAGATCCGAAAAATTACAAAAACGGCGAATGTCAATCTAACTAAACCAATGCCGCTTTTCCTAGATTATAGAACACTTTACTTTGATAGTAAGTGGCAATTACACGCTGCTTATGATATTTATGACCAAAATCGTCTTATACTCCAAGAAATGGATAGGATGTAAAAAAGGCCCTTCTCGCACTTACGATCAGGGCCCAACTAAAAGCTAAATTACGAAGTTTTTGAATAACGTCTTACCTGATTTCTTTATACTTTCCCAATCAGAATACCAACTGAAACAGTTCTTAAATCAGGACCTAAATTTTCTTTAAACATACTTTTGGGGAAATACTTACCGAACAATACAATATCCTTATATCCAAATTGCACTTCATAACCCAGTCTGAACTGCTCTAAGTTAAAATCGTCTTCTTTCTTATTTTTCTTTTTACCATTATCTTTCCATACTTGTTTTTGATGGCTCCCTATTAAGTAACCGAAATTTGCGCCGCCAGATATATATACATAGTCATCGTTATTTTTAGGGCTTAGTTTAAGGTTAAGTAATAGAGGCATGGTCAAATATTGTGTGACTAATTTATTTCTCTTGTAATTATTGTTACTCGGATTGGTCTCTAAGGGTGAAGTTGGTGCACCTAACATAGGTACATCTAAATCTATATTTTCGTTAAATCGATAATTACTAATATCAATACCTATTCCGTACACTAAACGGACATTTTCTTTATAAATATTCATAGCTTGGGTGACAATTTGCCAATTAACGTTAATTGATTTTCCAGCGTCAATGGCCATATCAGCATAATTTGCATCAGGTTCTAATTTCCCTCCATTGTTCAATGCATTAGTATAACCTAACTGAAAGCTGTTCCATTTCGTGTCTATAAAATCCGAATGCTCTGCCGCATTATCTTCTAAATCAGGCTTGTCTACTACTTCTCGTTCGTCTTGATCTTTGGTCACTATGCTAAATGACTCTATTCTGTTTACAACCGTATCTTTACCAACTGCATTTATTTTCACAACCTGTTTTTCCTTAAAGATAACTTTGACTTTATCGCCTTCTATTATTGTTTCATGGGTTGCTTGTGCGGAGTCTGTTTGTGCAAAACTTGTTACAGCAGCACAGACCATTAAAAAAGTAAGGGTTACGTTGATGTTAATTTTCATTTTATTCATGTATTAATTTCTATTTTTAAACGGCTCAAGGCTTGCAATAGCTTGATATCCTTTTGTTTCTAATTCTAGTTGAATGCTGGGTCTGTTATTTTTAAAATCAGTATTTATATTGAGTTTAGGATTACTCGCCATTACCAAAATATCGCTTATATTATTTTTGAGGCGAATAAGCTCTTTAATTCTAAAAGATTTCATAGCTCTCTCTTTTCGGCTGGGTGCCAACTTTGATTCTTGGGTATTGGTAGTTGTTTCCTGAACTACGAGTTGATTTTCAGCCAATTTTGGTACTATAAAAGCTTGGATTATGTTGGGTTTAGTTTGAACCAGTACCTCAACATCGTTCCTGTGTTCATTAGGAATCATCGTTTGCTCTAATTCTAAAGTAGTGACAACTTGCTTGACACCTAATTCTGTCACTTTTTGATTGGCTTTATAAATACCTCTAGAGCCTGACCTATTTTCATTTATTTCGGTTTCAAAGGCACTATTTTTTTGTGTCTCATCTTGAAAAACTTGATTGCTATCCGATTTAAGCTCTGTAACAGCAGTAATACCTTGAACCATCTCCCTTTGTTGTCGTGGCCATGAAATAAGCACTGCGGCTAAAATACATACTGAAGCCGCTATAGCGGCCCATCGCTTGGGCATCATAGCAACCGTTTTTTCTTCCTTATAGAGACTTGCCTTGCCACTAAATACAATTGTGGAACTTGGCACAAGAACGGTTGCTTTAAAAAGTTTCCATTCTCTAAAAAAAAACTCGTCACCTTCTATTTGATCCATCACTAATAGCTCCTCTGCTTCAGAAAGATTTCCCTCCAGCAGATCAAACATGATTAGTTCATAATTATCCTTATCTAATATCATCCTTCTCTTTTTATAATGTCATCAATTCTAGTTTATTGATGTATGCTTTAATGTATTTACGGGCTCTAAAAATATTAATCTTCACTTGACTTTCGCTCATACCAGTTATGTCTCCGATACTCTTGTAATCATGGCCTTCGTAATCTCTTAAGGTCAATACACTTTTTTGTTTGGCGGGTAATTCGTTTACCGCCATGCTTACGTATTCAATTAAATTATTGTATTCATAATTATCAGATGCTACATGCACGGCACTTGTTAAATCCGTATGATTTTTATTCTTTCGTATCACATCTATCATATTATTATACGCAATTTTAAAGAGGTATGCTTTTGCTGTTTTCATTTCCACTTGATCTATGCGAACCCATAATTTCTCAAATGTATTTTGAACGATATTTTCTGCCTCAAACTCATCCCTTAAATTTTTCACGATAAAGCGAAATATCCCATCTGAATATTGCTTCACACATGTATTGTAATCCTGGGTGGTCATTTGGGGTTAGTATAGGTTATACGACTCTTTATTTGGAAAGTTACACAAGGTATTAAAAAATAAATAATTAGCAGACAGAATATATCTTTTCATGATTTTATTCGACCACCTCTTGTGTATCGCTCATCTTTTTTGTTTCCTTTTATTCGTTTATTTTTGATTAATGCGGGTACTTTTGCTCGATAATGAGTGAATGGTTTGGAACGTGGTTTGACAGTGATTATTATCACTTGCTTTATAAGGATAGAGATTTTACGGAAGCAGAGAATTTTGTTCAAAAACTTGCCATCCACTTAAAACCAAAAACCGATGATTTAATTCTTGATTTAGCTTGTGGTAAAGGCCGACACAGCATCCATCTTAATGCTTTAGGATTTGATGTTGAAGGATCTGACTATAGCACTAACAGTATAAAATACGCAAAACAATTTGAGAATAAACGACTGAAATTTTACGAGCATGATATGCGGCTCTCCTTCCCACGTAAATATGATTTTATACTAAATTTATTTACAAGTTTTGGTTATTTCGATACGGAAACGGAGCACCTAAACACACTAAAAAACATCTACAAAGGGCTCAATGAAAACGGTGTTTTCGTATTTGATTTCATGAATGTTGATCACGTGTTGGCTAATTTAGTGGCTTATGAAACCGTTACCAAGGGACATATTGATTTTGAAATACGTAGAGACTTAATCAATGGTAAAATAACGAAGGATATTATATTTTTGGACAAACGCATTCCTTATCACTATACTGAAAAAGTATCGGCATTGGGATATGCTAAAATTATGGAAATGATGACTGAAACAGGGTTTACAGTACTGGACAGTTTTGGTGATTACGCCTTAAGCCCTTTTGATTCTGAAAAATCAAAAAGACTTATATTGGTCCTTAAAAAATGATCGAAACATTAGTATCATTAGACAAAAAATTATTTATCGCCATTCATCAAGACATGGCAAATACTACTTTTGATTTAGTATTCCCTTTATTGCGTGAACCATTAATGTGGCTTCCACTTTATTTGTTTTTTGGGTATACGGCCATCAAAAAATATAACATGGAGGGATTCTATATTTTACTAGCAACAGGTTTTGTTGTGTTACTATGTGATCAATTTTCTGCAAGTATTATGAAACCTTTAGTTGAACGATTAAGACCTTGCCACGAACCAACGTTGACCAATCACATTCGGCATCTCGTAAATTGTGGAGGGCAATATGGGTTTATATCTTCACATGCTACGAATCATTTTGGGATGGCCGTAATATTTACTTGGTTTTTTAAACGTATAAGCACTAAAATCTGGTTAAATTGGATATTTTACGTATGGGCAGCTCTTATTTGCTTTGCTCAAGTATACGTGGCAAAACATTATCCGGGTGATGTTTTGGCAGGTATGTTTTTTGGAATTTTGATTGGTAAATTAGTTTTGAGTATTTTTACCAAAATCGTTATGATAAAAAAAATATCATCTTAACTGTATAACGCTAAACTCAAGACTATAAAACGTGTTTCAAGAAAAAGCCTTAGCTATATTAAAATCTGGAAAAAATGTTTTCCTTACTGGCAGTGCGGGCACCGGAAAAACCTACACGCTAAATCAATTTATTTCTTACCTAAAGGCGCATAAGGTGCCTGTTGCCGTAACTGCGAGTACAGGTATTGCCGCGACTCATATGAACGGAACCACCATACATTCATGGAGTGGGATTGGCATTAAAGATAACTTAACTTACGAAAATTTAAAGTCCTTAGCAACTAAAGTTTATTTAACCAAGAACCAGCGGACCACCCACATTCTAATCATTGATGAAATATCTATGCTTCATCGAAATCAATTAGATATGATTAATCAAGTGCTCAAGTATATTCGAAATTCTGCTAAGCCTTTTGGAGGAATGCAAGTTGTGTTTGCCGGCGATTTTTTTCAACTTCCACCGGTAAGCCGCGACCAAGAACCCAGTAAAGATAAATTTGCTTTCATGAGTAAAGCTTGGGTAGAAGCTGCTCCAGTAGTGTGTTATCTTACCGAGCAATATAGACAAACTAAGAACGAGCTAAACACCATACTTAACCAAATAAGGAGTAACGACGTAGATGAAAGTGCAGTGCAATTACTCCAAGAAACACGTTTTAATGAACACACCATAGAACCCACCAAACTATACTCTCATAATGCAGATGTAGATGCAATGAATGAGCAAGAGTTACAGGGATTGCAAACAGATGAAGAAGTCTTTTTTGCTAAAAAATCGGGTAATCCTAAAATGATGGAGGCTTTCGTGAAATCACTCATCGTTCAAGAAAAACTGGTAATAAAAAAAGGATGTAAGGTTATGTTTCTTAAAAATGATCACGAACGTGGTATTATGAATGGAACACTAGGTTTAGTTTTAGACTTTAAAAATGATCCAGATGAAAAAGGACCTTATCCTCTCGTTCAACTTATGGATAAGCGTAAGATTTTGGCCACTCCCGAAATATGGTCGATTAACAATGAGAAAGGTACACCCATGGTAAGTTTTGAACAAGTACCTCTTCGTCTTGCTTGGGCTATTACGGTGCACAAAAGCCAGGGGATGACACTTGAAGCTGCTGAAATTGACCTATCTAAAGCCTTTGAACCCGGTCAAGGATATGTGGCACTCTCTAGACTAAAAGAGCTTGATGGTCTAAGATTACTTGGTATCAACAGAATGGCTATAGAAGTAGACCCATTAGCCTATAAGGCAGACCAGCGTTTTCAAGAATTAAGCGGTGAGATAGACCAAATTCCAGAAGAAGATTTTAGTAAAAATTGGGAAAGTCACATTTATGCAAGTGGCGGTACTACGGATGAAAAAGAGTTGAAAAAACACAACACAAAAACCGTTGCAAAAGAAAAACAAATTAGTACGCATCAAGTTACCATTCAGTACATTGAACAGGGAATGAGCCTGAAAGAAATCAGTGAAGAGCGCGGAATGACATACAGTACGATACAAGGACATATCTTGACCATATCAGACAAATATCCCGATGTTGATATTAGCGCTTACAGACCTGACACTGTATTAATGGATCGCATAAACGAAGTGTACACAATAGCAAAAACCAAGGCAAAAGAAGAGGACTATAGCGGCGACGGAAGATTAAAAAGCAGCATCATTTTTCGAGCATTAGGCGAAAAAATTGATTATGCTACCATCAAACTAGCCTACGCTTTTTTGGATATATGATTGTCTTTATCCGGTTCAAAATTGTATTTCAGGTATTTCTCCTTCAATAATAAGTCTACCTTCTGTGGCTATTTTAACTTGCTCAATGGTAACTCCTGGTGCAAGTTCTTTTAGTTCAAAACCGCTCTCTGTTACTTCCATTACACAAAGGTCTGTCACTACTTTTTTGACGCAGCCAAGTCCGGTTACAGGCAGAGTTAGTTTTTTTAGCAATTTGCTCTCACCGTCTCTATTGGTATGTTGCATAGCCACAATGATGTTCTTGGCAGATGCAACAAGATCCATTGCGCCACCCATGCCCTTTACCATTTTTCCGGGGATCTTCCAATTGGCGATATCTCCGTTGTCATTTACCTCCATAGCCCCCAATACAGTAAGATCTACTCTCCCACTTCGAATCATAGCAAAACTTGTAGCACTATCAAAAAAAGAAGAACCAGGCAAAGTGGTAACCGTTTGTTTTCCGGCATTGATAAGATCTGCATCTATTTCTTCTTCAGTTGGAAATGGTCCCATACCAAGCAATCCATTTTCAGACTGCAGGGTTACATTAATTCCTTCTGGCACGTAATTGGCGACGAGGGTTGGTATCCCGATTCCAAGATTTACGTAATATCCGTCTTTTAATTCTCGTGCTATTCTTTGGGCTATTTGTTGTTTTGTGAGCATTATCTTATTGTTCTCTGTTCAATTCTTTTTTCATAATCCACACCTTGAAATATTTTATTGACAAAAATACCTGGAGTATGAATAAAATTAGGATCTAGTTCACCTGCAGGTACTAGCTCCTCTACTTCTGCAATCGTAATCTTTCCAGCCATTGCCATCATAGGATTAAAGTTTCTTGCCGTTGCCTTAAAGATAAGATTGCCATCGGTATCCCCTTTCCAAGCTTTTACAATGGCATAATCACTATTAAATGCTTTTTCCATGATGTACTGCTTTCCGTCAAACTCCCTGGTTTCTTTACCTTCTGCAACCTCTGTCCCATAACCCGCAGGTGTAAAAAAAGCAGGAATTCCTGCCCCTTCAGCTCGGCATCGTTCCGCTAGAGTGCCTTGTGGAAGTAATTCCACCTCAAGTTCCCCACTAAGTAATTGTCTTTCAAATTCCGCATTTTCGCCTACGTATGAACTGATCATCTTTTTAACTTGTCGTCCTTTTAACATCAATCCAATACCAAAATCGTCAACACCAGCATTATTACTAATACAGGTTAAATTTTTTACACCCAAATTGACCAAGGCAGTTATACTATTTTCAGGTATACCACAAAGCCCAAAACCACCGAGCATCAGGGTCATTCCGTCTTTAATATCTCGTACCGCTTCGGAGGCATTAGCAACTACTTTTTTCATAAATTTCTCTGGCGAAATTAGTGTTTTGTGCAGTAGGAAAAAAATCGGTAGTGTCAGAGTGCTTGCCTTTAATATATTTTAGCTAAACCTACAATATTTTGTTTTAAATAAATAAATTTGTGGTTTAAGATTCGACGCTATGAATAACTCGTTAAGCAGGATTTACCCGATCTTTTTTATGCTATTTTTTATTTCCACAACGGCTTTAGGTCAATATGGAAATGAATGGATTAATCCAGGCCAAACGTATTATAAAATAAAAGTAGGTTCTAATGGCATATACAAGCTCACTTACACTACCCTACTTGATGCAGGTTTACCGATAACCAGTATTAACCCTAACAATATACAGCTTTTTAGAAATGGAGAAGAGCAACATATTTTTGTTGCAGGTGAAGATGACAACAGTTTTGATGCAGAAGATTTCATAGAGTTTTATGGTCAGTACAATGACGGCGAAAATGAAACTGACATGTATCTTAAACCTGAAGATCAACCTCATAAATACGTTAGCTTATATACCGACACTTCCCATTATTACTTAACATGGTCTTCAACGGCTGGCAAGAGGTTACAAGAATATGTTAATACCAATTTTACGGGCAAAACGGCAGACCCCTGGATATGGTTTAAATCACACTATACTAAACCTAATGTGTATTACGCGGGCGGACCTTTTACAAGTGTAAGCTTTTATTCGGAATTTAATGAAGGTGAGGGCTGGTTTACCGGAGATGCTTATCGTACAGGAAGTACCATTCTACCTGTGTCTACTCCTGCATTTAATTCGTCTGGTCCTACTCCTGAGTGTAGTTTTGGCGTTTATGGCATGAGTGATCCCGTGAATAAAGATCAAAATGGTTTGAACCACAAGATTGAAGTGAGAATTGGATCTACCAAAATATTTGAAAAAATTTTCAGGGGCTACACTCGAACTGAACCAGGGTTTGGGAGCACACCCAAACTGTATCTTACTGCTGATTTAATAGGTGCGCAAACAACGTCCATAAAATTTGAATCCACCTACCTAGAACGAGATAGAATTTCAATTTCTCATGCGGAAGTATCCTATCCCAGAAACTTAGATTTACTAAATCAATCTTATTTAGCGCTTAATTACCAGGGGGCTAATGATTACTTCAACTTCTCCAATTACAACGGTAGTTCGCCTTATATTTATGATTTATCCAATAATCAAAGAATTGTCGGATCACTGAATAACGCAACATTGGAGTTTAACGTTAGTAATCCTGGTCCAAAAAGTATCATTATCGCCGACGAATCGGATAAAAAAACAATTAATGGGTTAGAACTAACTAAAATAGAATTTCCATCACCTATAAAATCTATCACGAAGGAGTATGATTATATACTAATTACCCATCGCCGATTAGCTAGTAGTGCAAATGAGTATAAGACTTACAGGGAATCTAACGAAGGCGGAAACCATAAGGTGCTTATTGCCTACACTGATGATCTTTATGAGGAATTCTACTTTGGACTTCACCACCCAAAGGCACTTCGAAATTTTTGTAAGTATTTATACCAGAATCAAACAAATCCTCCCAAACACTTATTACTTCTAGGAAAAGGACAATCATTGGAACTAGTTCGTTTTAACGAAACTCGGCGAGAAAACGACGATATGGTTCCAACATGGGGAATGCCTCCTTCTGACTATTTTTTTGTTACAGATTACACGGTCAATGATTTAGCCCCAGCGATTGCCATTGGCCGAGTGCCAGCAAGAACAGACGAGGATGTGCTGTTTTACTTAGAAAAAGTAAAACAGCATGAAAGCCAGACCATCAAATCAAAAGATATTTTATTTTTAACCGGAGGCACAAGCATACAAGAACAAGGATTACTTTTAAATTATCAACAAGGTTTTTTTAAAATCGCCGAAGCTCCTAAACTAGGTGCAGACTCTCTTTTTTTAAGTAAAATAAATGCCGACTATATAGACGGCTCCGTTACTACCTTAATTCAAAATGAGATCAATAAAGGGCTAAATATTGTTAGTTATTTTGGACATGGTGCTGCCCAAATTTTAGAGCTTGACATGGGCAATGTAAAGGACTTTAACAATCAAGGTAAATACCCATTGTTCCTCTTTAACGGTTGCACGCTAGCCAATTCTTTTGGAGACAATTCCCTGCCTGAAGAATTCCTTTTTGAAAAGAACAAAGGCGCTATTGCGTGGATAGCAAGCTCCGCATACGGATCCATTTCACCTCTTAATCAATGGACCACTAAATTCTATAAAAATGCCTCGCAAGATTATTATGGTGAATCTATTGGAACCATCATAAAAAGAACCATTGAAGGATATCAAAACCCAACGGATAATTCAAATAGAGCACAATGCAGGCAAATGTTATTTCATGGAGATCCTTCCATACAGTTAAATTCATTACCTGACCCCGACTACACCATCGATCCAATGGTACAAATTATACCTGAAAACTATAATGCAGAGATGGATTCTATAGCGTTGCGTTTACATCTTAGAAATTGGGGTTTAGCAACAACAGACACTCCCAATCTTTTTGTTTCCATAAAATACAGCAATGATAGTGTTGCTACCTTTGGCCCACGAAAATTCTCAACCGTCTACAATAACGACATCATAGATTTTTGGATTTACAACAACAAGTCAAGCAGAGGCTATCAAACCATAAGTGTAACGGTTGATTACGGAAATGAGATTAGAGAATTTGCTCCATTGGGTGAAACCAATAACACGCTAATTTTTGACTTATTTATGCCCTCAAACAGCGTGTCCACCTTGTATCCACTGAAAGATGGAATTGAGTCATCGACCAATGTTACGCTTCAAGCACAACTAAACAACCTATTAGCCAAAGAAGAAGAGTTGATTTTTGAGATTGACACAACTCCATTATTCAATAGTCCTATACTCCAAAATTCAGGAATCATTACCGGACAAAATATCATAAGTTACAACGTTAATTTACCTTTTTTAGACAGCACTGATTTTTACTGGAGAGTTCGTTTTAATAAAAGTGTAGAAGAAGGTGGCACATGGGAAAACAACACATTTTCCTTAATTATAGGCAGTCCAATGGGTTGGTCACAAGGATATTTCTCTAAATTAAATGAATCTGTTTTCGACAAAATATTATTTGAAGATAGTAGCAGAAATCTATCCTTCAAAACCGTACCCTCGTATAGATTTAGCGTACAGGTAGGTGGCGCTAATCTAAACACACTCTCCAGGAGAATACGTGTAAATGATATTAAAGCATGGGAACGATTTGTGACAAATGGGATAGAACTCATTGCCATAAATCCGTTGAATCTGGAGCGATATAGTTATCCGAGTGCCTTTAATAATATTGTCCAGGCACGTGACAATAGAAACATACCCTATCATACTACAGGACAATATTCGGGCGTGTATGATTTTGACATGAGGGTGAAGAGCGAGAGAGATTCACTTATCGGTTACATCAATAGTATACCGGATGGATTTGTTATCATGATGGTACTGCATCTAAACTTAAATTTTTCGATTTGGGAAGAAGAAGTTTTTGTTGCCCTTGAGAGCATAGGGGCTAAAAACATACGTGAATACAATCTAGTTGACCCTTATGGATTAATTAGTAGAAAAAATAAATATTTTGAAAGTTACCAAGAAATAGGACCTGATCCTAACTCAACTCTGGATCCGAGTATACAAACCTATGTTGTCGCATATTTACTTTATCCTAGACTTACCAATGGAAGTATTTTAAGTCCCACCATTGGTCCTGCAACCTCATGGAAAGAATTCTACTACAGAAAACTTTCATCCAATGATTCTCCTTCAGACTCCATAAGTTATAAGATTATTGGAGTCTGAAGGAGAATCATTGGATGAAAGTTTTCTGTAGTAGAATTCTTTCCATGAGGTTGCAGGACCAATGGTGGGACTTAAAATACTTCCATTGGTAAGTCTAGGATAAAGTAAA
>CAMDCQ010000032.1 GCA_945890595.1 Chitinophaga pinensis | reverse complement strand
TGAGTTGTACCACCACAATAGTAAAGGTATGCAGGATACGTTGTTCCAGTACCAGATTGTGCATCACTTCTGAAGGTAGTTAATGTGTTGTTTCTAATGTCAAAACCACCAGTGTAGTATATGTAGAAGTGACCATAGTAACAATGTTTAATGTTATTGTTTGTTATTGTCAGACTTCCACTTTTTGTTGAAGAACTTCTATAATCAGAAACACCACTATAAGGTCCAGAATTTGTTCCGTTACCTCTCATAGTGTTATTGTCAATAACGTTGTTGGTTCCGTGACTACCAGCTGTTCTAGAAGTTG
Organism: Chitinophaga pinensis; assembly: GCA_945890595.1. GTDB lineage: Bacteria > Bacteroidota > Bacteroidia > NS11-12g > UBA9320 > UBA9320. Next base: position 16,352 of record CAMDCQ010000032.1, on the reverse strand, counting down.
CACTTGCACTTAAAGCAATATAAGCCGTACCACTTCCAGTAGTCGTGTTTGATGAAACAATAAGTTCTGAATTTTTGATAGTGTTGTTGTCTGCATTGTTGTAAATCCAGTAGCATCTCGCACCAGACACATTTCCAGACGCATCAACTTTTAAATTATCAAAAGTAAAATAATCAGCACCATTTAAGGTGATTACCGCTCCAGCTGCATCCTTAATAGTGTTACCATTACCGTTGATAGTTACGGTGTTGGTAGCTGTACCAGAAGCAGTGAATGTTACCTTTTCGTTGTAAGGACCAGATCCGGTTGCTACGTTTACCGTAATAGGACCTGAAACACCTACGCCATTGATTGCCGTTGCAAACGCAGTAAAACTCGTGTAGTTAGTGCTGCTAGTAGCTGCACCAGAATTAATGGTATACGTACCACTAAGTTGTGCTGAAACCGCCCCTGCGTATAGCATGGAGCCGAAAACAGCCATAGTTTTTAAATAGAAAAGCCAATTTCTGTTGTAATTTTTTTTCATACGCTTTAGATTGTTATTACGTTTTAAGAATCCAAAACTATTAAAAAAAACATAGACTTGGTACAATAACCCTAAAAAAAATTCATTTTTTTTAAAAATATGACATTACTAATTTGGTAGATTGGTTTTCTTGTTGCAAGTATCTCTCTGTTTTTCAATCCTTTCGCTATTTATTTTATCCAAAAAGATAGCCGAATCGTATAAAACGTGTATTTCGACATATTTCATAAATCTATCTGATTTCTTGGTGCCCACTACCAGGTTATGTACGTTTATATCCTTATTTAAGTAACCCTTGTAAGCATCTGTCAAAAAATAGGATTTGTTATCAAACCAAACAAAGCCGTTTCCAAGTGAATATACATTGCCGTAACGGGCTTTCACCTTTAGCATTTCCATGGGAATAACCTCACATTTTGATACCCGATTATTAATCAAGTAAGGTTTTATAGTGTAATCATATACGGCATCGTCCATATATGCTCCTTTGGATGCTATTAACGTTAGTCTATCATTGTCTCTAAAACCGAGTAAAACTTCTTTTTTTGCATCAAAGGCTATAAACTCATTCTTGTGAAGTACGTATTGGTAATTATAATCTATTGCCATAAAACCTATCGCAGCTATAAGCGCTATACCGAAGCCTTGCCACCATTTATGTACCAATGCCATAGTTACTGCAATTAGAAATGCATAAACCGTGAGCATCTGGCTAAAGGTTATGTGTATATTTTCGAAGAACGCATAAGGTAATTCTTGAATATAGCTCGCAACCTGCACTATAAATCGAATATATATTTCTGCTAAATCTGCTAAAAACTGAGCAACGGGTTGATATATAAAAGTGCTCACCACCATAAATACACCTAAATACAACACAATACTAATACACGGTATTACGAGCATATTTGACACGATAAAGTAGTTAGGGAACTGATGAAAGTAATAGAGCCCTAGCGGAAAAGTGGTTAGCTGCGCAGCTAAACTTACACAGGCCAGTGTCATTACCTTGTCTCCTGTCTTAGTTGACGACCTCCATATCCCCTTAAAATAATCCGTATACAATACGATGCCAATCACGGCCAAAAACGAAAACTGAAACCCTACATTGTAGATGTTAAGCGGATTCACCAACAATAAAATAAAACAGGCGAATGATAGTGTATTGTAGATATTAGTCTTTCGCTGAAAGGCCTTAGCCACAATAACGGTGGCAAACATGATGGCCGCACGTGAAACAGAAGGAGAAAATCCCGTAACCAAGGAATATATAAAAAGAGCAACGAGAATAACAACGGACTTTATAACACGTGACCGCCCTTTGCTATTGCCCAGCAGTAGCAAATAACTTAAGAGCGTATATATAATTCCTACGTGCAATCCAGAAACCGCCAATACGTGTACCGTTCCTGTTTTAGAAAACGCTTCTAGCCAGTCGTCATTTAAATCCTCTTTGTATCCAAAAACAATTGCCTCAGCTACCCCTCTTACAGATTCATCTTTAAAATAGTGATTAAAGGTTTCTTGTAATACGCGCTGCCAGGTATAACCAAGCGCATAGATGGGATTCACCTTATTTACGCCCATCGATCGCCACCTTTCACGTTGCAAGTACCCATTGTGAAAAATGCTGGTCATGGCATTATACCGTTTAAAATCAAATTGAAATGGATTGCTACTGGCCGTTATTTCGTTTAGCTGTCCGTTAATAATAATATAATCGCCATAGTGTAAGGATAAGCTTGCGGTATCTTTTTCTAGATAGACTTGTGCCTTTCCTTGAGTCTTAACGTGTTGGGAGACTTTATGAACCGAACTTATTTCAACTACGCAAGAGACTGATTTTTCTTTTTCTTGAGGTACATCTAGCACTCGAGCCACCATATATTCTGCGTCCGCAACCTGTGAGAAATGAGACGAGTATAAATTGTCCTTCCTGGCATGTGTGAGTACAATTCCTAAGAGGAAGAATAACAGCAGAATACTAACAGATCCTGCTAATTGCAGACTTCTTTGGATCTTTTTTCGTAAATAAAGATGTATCCCAATAGAAACCAGAATCAATAATACGGTGAGTAGCTGCACCCAAAACATGGATGCAAAAAAGAAATCGGTGCAGATAATCCCACCGATAAAAGGTACTAGGAAGCGAAGAAGGGGAATATGCCTCCAGAAAAACATTTACATCAGAGATATTTTCGGTACATCAACACTTTTAACTCATCTCGCAACTCCTCATTTTCCCATTGGTACTTTTCTTTGGCTGCGTGGTATATTTCAAATGCCTGCTCTCTATTGGACGCATTGTCTAATTCAGCCATAAATGTGTTGTATGATGCAGCCTCACCCTTAAACAATTCACTTTGCAGTTCAAAACGTTTGACCAGTGAGATTGATTTTGGAATACTATCTATCGGCTGATTGCTAAACTTTTCAAATAAAGAAAGCATATCATCTTCCAATTTTTCTTTTTTGATGGGCAACTTTGGTTCTGGTATAACAACAACTTCTGGCTCGATTATTTCTGCAACTGGTGCAGGTGTAGTATCTAAAGAAGCAAGCGGATTAGTATCTGCAACCGGTGCAGGGATACTATCCACAGAAGCAACACTAAGATCTTCGTCTTTAGCTGCTTCGGTAATTTCATTTTTAGACACCGGTACCTCTGTACTAATTTGCTCTACAGCTGCAGGGACAAAAGAAGATTCCTGTTCCGTAATTTTCTGAACACTTGGTTGAGCTACCATTTTACCTTTCAAGGCTAATAAATTCACTTGATCGTATAGATCTATACATTGCTTTCGCAAAACGTCGATGTCTAACTGAGACAGTTTCTCTGTATGCAAACTCAATCTACCATTGTGCATGCTCAATACTTCGAGTAACTCGTCTATTTTGCTGTGAATATATTCTCTGCTCATAATATTACTACGAATAAAATCAATTAAATATTACTTTCGAATTCTGTTATCAACACCATGTTTGTAGAACCCAAAAATAGTAAAGGCTGGATAGAAGTTATATGCGGATCTATGTTTTCGGGTAAAACAGAAGAACTTATTAGACGTGTAAAGCGTGCGAAAATAGCTAGACAACAAGTTCGCATCTTTAAGCCCAAAATGGAGACACGTTATGATAAAGTAAAAGTGGTGTCGCATGACGATAACTATCTAGACTCCTTTCCTGTAGACTCTGCAGCTGAAATATTAAATTGGCTTGAAGGTGTAGACGTGGTAGGAATAGATGAAGCTCAATTTTTTGATGCTGGGCTTCCCGACGTTTGTAATGAACTGGCTAACCAAAATAAGCGCGTCGTTATCGCAGGTTTGGATATGGACTATCTTGCTAAACCATTCGGGGTGATGCCAGAACTCATGGCTATGGCCGAGTATGTAACCAAAGTACATGCAATATGTATGCAATGCGGCAGTATAGCTCAATATTCATATCGTTTTTCTAAGAACGGTGGACAAGTACAACTTGGCGAAAAAGACCAATACGAGCCTAGATGCCGTAAGTGTTTTGTTACAGGAATGGCAGAACAAACATTGGATATACATAAATAAAATCGCCCCAAAAACGATACCTATCATTTCGCTTAAAAAAGATCGGAAATACAGCGATAATAAATAAAGTAGCAATCATAGAGGCAAATAGAAAAAAGTGGATCCATACTATCTCAGATCTTTGAAGCAAAATAGTAGACCAAATTATCGCAAGGGTTAAACTGCCATAAACAAACATTTTTACCGTAGAATCGGAGTAGATGCTCGCGATAGACATTGTATTGGAGTTCTCGTCTTCTTCTTTATCAAAATAAGAGAAGAGTAGAAGATTGGATAAATTTATACCATAAAATACTCCGAAAATAAATCGAATGCCACCGAATATTTCTTTAGGTGGCACTTCAACATACGGAGTTAGCACAAATCCAAGGGTAACCACAAAGGCTATAAATACTTCTTTCATAAAGAACTTTCGCTTAACCTGCTCCGGCACTAAATAATTTATTAAGAAATGAAGTCCTGTAAAAGCGATAAGTGATCCACAAAACAGGTAATAAACCGGAGGAACATAAAATGCCATTATTCCTAAAATTATGGCAACTACTACCAACAGTAATTTAATGCTTTTTTGTTTGGTATAATGCACTGCATGTCGCAGCGTAGACGAATTTTCTTTGAGTTTAAGGGCGTCTAATAGGTGGTCTAGGGTATAAATAAACCACACTCCCAGTGATAAACCCAAGGCTACCAGCATATTAGGCGCTACCTGATAAATTCTGCTAAAAAAAAGATAGGAACTAAATGATCCCAGAGAGACCCATATACTATAGTTATTTATAAAATGAATGAATGAAGAAATAGATGGTCTCCTCATTAGTATTTACTGTGATACTACTCTACCGCTAAAACCTCTAACACCTCAGGGAGCATATTTTTAATGGTTTCCTCAAGGCCGGCTTTCATCGTAAAATGACTAATACTGCAGGTGCTACAAGCGCCCAGTAATTTGAGCGTTACCACTCTATTTTCATATGACACTAGTTCTACATCCCCTCCATCTTTTTTAAGAAATGGTCTCATAGTTTCTAAGGCTTCTTCTATGATGGTTTCAGATTCTGTCATTATATTAGTCAAAGGTATCTATTTTTCTCTATTCGCTGCTATTACGGATAATTTTTGGACCAACTTACCCACTATAGGTGAGTAACTCTTTTGCATATTAGCAAAGGACTTATCCTCTTCAATAGGGATGCTGCCCAGCAAATCTATGTTCCATTCTTCACTCAGGTTTTTGCCACCATCTTTCCCAAATAAATAGTATTTACGACCATCTTCCGTCTGGAAATAGCTCATGTTTTCTATTACCCCGAGTATTTCTTGTTTTAAATGCGGATTGGTAAACATATCAAGCGCTTTTCGCGTATCAGCCACAGCTACTTCTTCTGGTGTGGTAACTATCACCACACCGCTTAAGGGTATGTGCTGCATGATGCTTAAGTGCGCATCTCCTGTGCCCGGCGGTAAGTCTACAAATAGGTAGTCTAATTCTCCCCACTTCACATCGGTACAAAACTGAGATATTGCCTTGCTTAGCATTGGACCACGCCACACCAACGCTTGTTTAGATTCCACCAAATAACCGATACTCATAGTCTTTATTCCATTACATTCTATAGGCAGCATTAATTCTCCCTCCATAGCAGGTTTTTGACCTTGTGTACCCAATAAGGTAGGGATGGAAGGACCATGTATATCTGCATCAAGCAATCCAACTTTAGCTCCCGCTTCACTCAGTGTTTTGGCAAGATTTATGGCCACCGTGCTCTTTCCTACGCCTCCTTTACCAGAGGAAACCGCTATAATATTTCGGATACCGCTAAGTACTGTGCTGTTTTCTCTACTGGATTGCACATTGCTGGTAATGTTTATTTGAACATCAGCATCTGCACTAACCATCGTATGTATGGCAGTAGTGCATGCTCGCGCGATGCTTTCTTTCATCGGACAAGCCGGAGTTGTAAGCACTAAATCAAAGGCCACTTTTAGTCCTTCTATCTCCACTTTTTGAATCATGCCAAGCGTCACCAAATCTTTGTTAAGATCCGGGTCATCTACATAGCTTAATGCTTTCAGTACTTGGTCTTGGGTCATCATATTTTTTTTTGTAAAAAAGGAAACATTCTTTTATTCATTTTGACTACAAACCATTTCACAAACTGGTGTTCTCCCAGCAAGCTACCAATAGTGAAGAGCAAAATTTGATACATGAAATAGACTATAACGATAGTAATAATTAACTCGTACCAAATGAGTTCTGCGTAAGTTGACTTCTCAAACAAACTCATGGTTATGGGCCTACGTACAAACGCAATAGAACTTCCTGTAATCGCAAAGATTATAAAAATCCATGCCATTCTCTTGTCAGACTGTATGTTCCATTTTATTTTCAACTTCTCCCACAAGGCTTTCATATGCGTACTATGTTGTTTTGGTTATAATATTGGGTCAAAGATAAGGTAACAAGCTAAATGCGTATTTAAAACATACGTTTTAAATTAAAATGAACGATTCTATGAATCACTATTTAGTCTAAAACTCTACTGCATAAAAAAGAACACAATTGTTGAAAAACTTATTTTAAATCTCAAGTGTATTCCTAATATTTGTCTCCTCGTAAAAAACATAGTATGAACCGCGTTATCACATCATTTAAGAAGGCAAATAAGGATTTATTGAAGTACATAATGGAAGAATTTCCTGATGGCGTTGAAGAAGAGACGTTGGTTAGTTTTCCGAAAGCGGGGGGCGGTAGCATACGTGCATTAGAAATTGAAATGGGCGATACTATTTACTTGGTAAAAATGGAAGATGAAGAGTATTATCAAAAATACATGGCCAAAGACGATGATGATGAAGACGATGAAACAGCAACTGTAGATGTAGAAGAGGATATTGAAGAAGTTGAAGTAGACGAAGAAATTGAGAACGAAGATGATACAGATGATACAGATGAAAACGACGAACCCAGTGACAACGAAGATGACGAAGACGAAGATTAAGCGTTAATCGGAGTTTATTAATACCCTAGTAAATTTTACAAAACACAAAAAGCATAGCAACCACGCTATGCTTTTTGTGTTTTATGGAAGTTGAAATCCTGCCAAATATCTTGTTTGACGCAGTAAATTTATACTATTAACTACCGCCACGTCACTATAGAACTACAAAGTATATGGTTAACGTATAGTAAAGCCTAGTAGGGTTTTACTTTAGCTAACGTTGCGTTTAAATCCTTGGGCACTAAACACACCACTTGTTATCAGCACAAAATTTCTTGTTTTACCCAAAAACAAAAGGGGGACATAAGTCCCCCTCTCATAAACGTAGCTTTTAGTTTTTGGTTTTAAAGACTAGTATACTAGTTTAAAGTCTACTCGGCGATTCAGTATTCTACCTGAATTTACAGAATTATCTGCCACTGGTTTTGTTTCTCCATATCCAATAGCGGTCATGCGAGCTGCACTTACTCCTTTATTGGCTATGTACGCTTTCACTGCATCAGCTCTTTTCTGAGACAATACAAGATTAACATCATCAGCACCTTGGTTATCTGTGTGACCTTCTATCACAACACTTGCTTCCTTATATTCTTGCATAATACTTGCTAGTAAATCAAGGTTAGCAAAAGACTGAGGCTTAATAACGTCTTTACCACTTTCGAAGTAAATTCCGCTTGCAGCTACTCTTATTTTCTCTTTTACTTCTTCCTTAATTTCAGGACATCCTTTGTTAGATGCTGGTCCTGCGGTAGCTGGACATACATCCTTGTGATCGTATACACCGTCACCATCGCTATCTGGACAACCTTCACCTTCTTTAGTACCTGCCATTAGTGGACATTTATCCTCAGAATCTTGAATTCCATCTTTATCAGAGTCAGGACAACCACCAAATGCAGAAACACCTGCTACATTAGGACATTTATCTTCAGCATCTTGCACTCCGTCACCATCTGTATCTGGGCAACCGTTGAATGCTTTTAATCCAGCAACATTTGGACATTTATCTTCTTCATTAACAACACCGTCTTTATCATCATCCAAAGGACAACCAACAGTATCCACTTGGTAGCCTTCTGGCGTATTAGGGCATATATCAAATGCATCACTAATTCCGTCATCGTCAGCATCCTTAATTTTATAAGACGAACCACCTGAATTACCATTGCTACCGAAATTAAATACAAAACCAATGTTGTGATACAAGTAAATATCGTGTAGTGGTTTGTTTCCTTCGCTAGCACTATTTAATCTGGCACCCGCGATAGCAAATGGAGCGCCATCGTAGTTATCATCAAATGAATAATTAACCTGCTCGCTTACTACTAAATCAAGCGCATCGGTTAGACCAATTTTAAAACCTGCAGCAGCGTTCCAATGAGAAGCTAACCAAGTTCTTGTACGAGATGCGTAATAGTAGGTCTCTGCATCTCCTACCAACGTAGATCCTTCTGAAAATTTTGATATTGATTTCACAGCACCCCAACCAGCTCTAATAAATGGTTTGAATGTTGCATCTTCTGGCATGATTGTACCGTTATTCAACTTGAAGGTTACACCAATCATTCCCTCTGTAATGTGTGATCTAAATCCTTGGCGATAAGGTTCTGCTTTTAACACATCCCAAGACTCTTTATAAAATCCTAAGTCTCCAGTAGAACCATATATATTTACATCAAAAGAAGGGTTTAAATACATCCCGATTGCACCTCCTACAGCTTGGTAATTTGGAGCCTTCTTAAAATACAACGAAGAACCTAAATCTCCGTGATATTCTCTAATTCCACCATTAATCTCAATTCCGAATTTAGTTGTGCTCGATTGTGCTTGAGCCCCAATTGCGATAACAAGCAATGAAACTAGCATGGTAAGTATGTTCTTATTCATATTAATTGTACCTTTTTATTGATTTAAGTAAGCAATATTACATTAAATTGACAAACCAAAAAAATATTTTTAAATTTTCAACTCCATACTTTGGTTCCTTCCGAACAATTTTTGCAAATATCTATGTTGCTCCTGCTCCTAAGTATCAGTCTTCTAAAGCGATTATACTCTTCGCCGTGCCAAATTTTGCGAAATGTCATTTTTTCTAATTCGCCTAATCTATACGTCGCATCTTTATCAAAACAACACGGAACGACCTTGCCATCCCATGTTATCACACAACCTTGCCACATACGCCAGCAGTGACTTAATAGCCCATTTTTAATCTTATAGGTTAGGCCTGTTTTTTCATATCGAGCATACTTAGGGTCTTTGGGCATTAAATCGCTACCCGCCTCAAAATTATATATCTGCGCCGTTTTAAGTGCTAAATGATCTACGCCTACCTCTTTGGCAAGTTGACGAATCTCTTCAATTTCGCCTTCATTATGCCCAAACACAATAAACTGCCAGATGATAAATGGAGTTTTACTGCCTGTTGCCTTTTTCCATTTCACCATATTTTTGGTACCGTCTATCACCTTATCTAGGTTCCCGCCTATTCTATATTTGCCGTAACTCTCTTGTTTTACGCCGTCTATTGATATTATTAATCGGCTTAAGCCACTTTCAATGGTCTTCTTGCAATTGGCATCGGTCAGATAATGAGCATTCGTGCTTGTAGCTGTATAAATATTGTGTCTACTCGCATAGCCTACCATATCGGTAAAGTCCTTATTGAGATAAGGCTCACCTTGAAAATAATAGGTAATGTAAGTAAGCTCTTTATGTAGCTGGTCTATAATATTTTTATTCAGTTCTGTCTCTAACATTCCAATTGGTCTGCTAAAAGCGCGAAGACCACTAGGACACTCAGGACACCTTAAATTGCAACTGGTAGTGGGCTCTAAGGATATAGATATAGGATACCCGGCATGATATTTTTTTTTGGTACGTTTACTAATTTGGTAGGTTACAAAAATGCGCGCAGCGTTCCAAAGTCTATAAGGCGTTAACGTTTTAAGGTATTGCCAGCCGTCTACTATTTGTGCTTTTGATGCCATTTACTATGTTAGCAATGCTCTTTTTCTGGTGTAGTAAAATATGGAAAATGCAGCTAGAAACATATAATAAAGATTAAAGAGCCACCCAAAAACAGCCAATCCAAATGTATAAAATCCTGTAAATAGGGTAAAAATTAGACCGGCGACTAACAAGTGATATCCAATAGACTTCAAATTACGGAGTAAGACTAATCCCAAAAGCACAATAAAACAGCCTACCATACGGTATAATGAATGTTTTTGGTAAACCTCAGGAACCAAAACTGCTTCAGCCTCGGTGGTTATAAACTCAATTGCATTTAAAGATTCTTCGTCATTTTTTTTATCAGCTTCACTTTGGAGTTGAGCGATCATACCTTCTCTTAATTGTACCACTTCTTCCGGTTGACTATAACCCCCATAATTACTCACCATCATAAAAGCGAATAAAAACGTAAGAATCCTACTTATCCATATAAATCTGCTACTTACTTCCATTCTATTTTTAAAACTATGCAAAGTAAATAAAAAAGACCTGCCGTGGCAGGTCTTTCCAAATCTCTTTACTCTTTTAACCCTTGACCAAAGTCAATTTTAATCTCTTAAGTGAATATACTATAAGCATTCCAAAAACCAGTAAAAAAAGAACTTTATGAGGAGTGTCGCCTTTACCAAAAAACCAAAATGGTACATTTATATTCTTGCTATTATGGTCTGTTTCTATTGCCTTATTACTGCGAACCTTATCTGTGCCGTGAGCGATGTAGTCATAATAACTATCCGTATTCCATCGCGCCAAACTAGCAAGTTCTATTAATTCTTTTCTGCGCCTAAGTCTTAACTCATCTTGGTATACCCTACCTTCAGCACAAGACAAATCGCCTGTAGCTGGATTTGTAATCACATATCGCGCTTGGTACATTTCTGTATTAGGTGTTTCTTGAAAAAAAAGGTCTTCCGGAAATTTATCTAAGGTGTAGCGTACATGTAACCTAGTAAAGAATGTGGTAACCCCATTTTGATTGGCCCACGGCACTCCTGCCATCATAATTTCCCTAGTATACGGCGGATTGCCTACACAGGGATCACATTTCATTCCATTAAATGTAGGTGTTACGTTCCATGCATACTCTAAAAACACCGCATTTTTTCCCGCCTTACGGTATTCATTTTTAAATACGTCTGTGTAAAATGTTCCGAATTTTGGCTTTATAAAGGTTGGCACTAGATTGTCCGTAGGCATTTTTATAGTTCTATAATTTGTACATTCTACCCTTCCTCGCTTTGAAAAAGCATACACAATCATATCTTGCTCGCCTACGCTATTGGCCATTCCTAAACGAATAGGTAACATAAACTTATCCGATTTAACTTTGATTTGTAACGGTCTAAGAAAGCCGCCATTGGCTTTTGGATTGTATTTGTTCAAGTCTACTTTAACCACAAAGAATTTAAGCCCACTTTTGATATACGGCTCTAACACGTGCTCCGCTTTGGCAGGAATACTGTAACCATTGTCCACCAACCACCGTTTTAATCCACTGGCATCTTTAGCGCTTAGCAAAACTATATCGTACTCTTCAACGCTGTATTGTGCTTCTATAGTCACTTTATACTTGAAATTATCCTTCAGTGATGTATAGGTAACCATTTTAGTGGTTGACTCTTTTTCCATAGACACATCCATCATAGAAGGCATAGGAAGACCGCAAGGATTATAATCATAATACTCTACCAAACGAGGTGCAGAATAAGCATCTAACATCTGAAAAATAGAACGATCTGCTATTTGTATATCACTTCTATCAAGAACATTGGGAACGGGCACCACCATGGCAAAGTCTTTTACATTCCCGGAAAAATCATTACTCATGGTAATGGTGGTATTACTCCCGTCACGTACCAGGATTACCTCACTTTTATTATTGTACAAATCGGCTCCCGCTTTTGCTACATAAAAGCCACAAAAGGCCATGGCTAGTTGGCCTACAGAAGCAATGGCCATCAGTGTTAAAATTACTTTTTTCATGAAGATGTTTTTTAGGTTGTTTGATTAGGTTTGTTGATTGTGCTAGCTGTTAAATTATTCCATTGGTATTTAGTTGCTATCAAAAGTTTATCGAAAATGGGTGTTAACAGACTTACCCCAAATAGTAACCAAATAGCAGCTGTTTGCACGTAGAAGAAGCTTGACAGTACAAATAAGGCGCCCCCTAATAGGGAAGACCACAGTATGCGAGCTTTTATGTGATTTGGGGTGGTCATGGGATCGGTTATCATGAAAAATGCATAAAGTAATAGCGTACCATTACTCATTTTGTGAAGCCAAACTTGTGGCTCCCAACCCAGATAAATAACGTGTCTGATAAATAGAAGTGCACCGAAAACCAAGAGAAAAGTAATGCTGGTATCTATCCTACCTACTTTTAAAATCATCATTAATCCTCCAGCTCCTACTATAAACCATAATAGCACGCTGCTACCCCATTGTCCTGGACTAACCCATGCATCATTGGTAAGCAGTATGGCCGCGACAATACCAAAATTAGCCGGATTAAATAGGTGCTTGTGGTTTACCCTGATTAGGAACTTTGACGATATGGCAAAAACCGAAGCTAGAATCGCTGTTTCTATAGTACCTGTTTTTAACAATAAGCTTAATCCGAGCGAGGTTATCAGTGCACTTTTTACGGAGCTATACTGTTTTGTGGTAAAATAGCTAAATACCATTTGTGTGACTATCGCTGAAGCGAAAATGGCTATATACTTAATTGCATCACCATCCCAGCCCAGAAAGCAAAGTCCATAAAATAAAAAAGACCCCAAGTAAAGTATCTGAAAGTACCTGGGGTCTGCTGTTTCTTTATTAAAATGAGTGCTGATTTTGCTATACATGGTTGTAGTATATACCCCTTGTACAAAAAAGGTAAACGAACCATTACAGAATTATCTATAAAACTACAAACCAGTCCAGAGAAAGTAGCTTCAAAACACCTTATGAACGCCAGCAATCGCTAAAATGATCACTTACCATACCAACGGCTTCCATATAGGCCATGCAAGTGGTACTGCCCACAAATTTAAATCCTTCTTTTTTTAACGCTTTGCTCATGGCATCGCTTTGAGGAATTGTAGCTCGCATATCGGACCACGTTTTAATTGGAATAACAATCGTGTCATACTTGGTAAATTGCCAAATAAAATGATTAAACGAACCATATTCTCTTTGCAAACGCAAAAATTGCTGTGCATTATTTATCGCTGCTTCAATCTTTCCTCTATGTCTAATAATAGCAGGGTTTTGCACTAAAATTTCTATTTCATTCTCACGATAATTTGCCATCTTTTCTGCATTGAAATTATCAAAAGCCAACCTGAATGCCTCCCTTTTTTTTAGAATCGTATGCCAACTTAATCCTGCTTGAAAGGTTTCTAAAATAAGATGCTCGAATAAATAATGGTCATCATGACTCGGGATTCCCCATTCGGTATCATGATATTCTACGTACTGTGCATCTTTGAGGCACCAGCTGCATCTTTTTTTGTGGTCTTGTGGGTCATAGGTTACCTTTACCATAATGTTTTATGTTAGAAACAAATAACGACATAGATTTTTCAACCAACAACGATATTCCCATAGAAGAAGTAATTGCTCAAATGGAAAAAGAACTTCAAATGAGTGGCGAATATTATGTTTTTACTTCTGCTGACACTCCTTTACTTATTCGAGAACTTGCGGATTATCTGAGCAACATAAAAACCAGTTATGGTATAGCTAATTTGTTTTACCGAATAGATGTAAGTACAAAAAAAGCAGATCCTTCTTTACCAACCTATGAGGCATTATCCCTACTTGCTTGGAACCGTGTATTTCAGAAGGTTTGGTTTAGACGCAATTTTGTGTAGATATTTTTTTACAAAACCAACAAGTGCTGCTCTCAAACAAAAAGATTAAAACTGAAAATATATAAAAGGTTGTATGTCTGAAGAAGTAGCCTGATAAATCACAACTATTACCATTACAAATAGGACTATTTTTACGGAGTAAGAAGCTTCGCTGTACCACCACTCGGCTCTATTTTTAAGATTGCTTGGCAAAAAGTGAACTGCAAATCCTGTTAAAATCAAAGCAAATACCTTCCAATAGGCTAATACCCGAGTACCAATTCCTGCAAAGTCAAAATGGGTAATAATAGTATTGAGCATTAGTTTTACGGTATACATATCTGCCGCCCTAAAGTACATCCAACAGAACGCTACAAAATGAAATGTAATTAGAATTGAGACATAATTACCCCATCTGGATGCAGGTAATTTTATATTTTCCGACCATAATTTATGCACTGTAAGAGCCAAACCATGTAATGCGCCCCAAACCACAAATTTAAGTGCAGCACCATGCCACAATCCCCCGATTAGCATTGTGATTGCCAGATTTAGGTACGTTCTTAGTTTGCCTTTTCGGTTACCACCCATGGAGATATAGAGATAATCTCTTAACCACGTAGAGAGTGTAATATGCCACCTGCGCCAAAAATCTGTTATGCTATTGGCTTTATACGGGCTATTAAAATTAATAGGCAATGCAAAACCAAGTAATGCGGCTAGGCCAATTGCCATATCTGAATATCCTGAAAAGTCACAATAAATCTGAATAGAATAGCCATAAACCGCCATTAGATTTAAAAACCCACTGTATATCTCAGGTGTATCAAAAACCCGGTCTACAAAATTGACTGAGATGTAATCACTAATGACCACCTTTTTAAAAAGACCAGACATAATTAGAAAAATGGCCTTACCAAAACCACTACTGCTCAGGTAGTAAGGTTTCTTGATTTGCGGTAAAAACTCCGATGCACGCACAATAGGCCCTGCAACCAATTGCGGAAAAAAACTTACAAAAAAGGCGAAATCAAAAATATTGGCACACGGCTTTATGCTACCCCTGTATATATCTATACTATAACTAAGGGTTTGAAACGTGTAAAATGAAATACCCACTGGGAGCAATATGTGATGAATATCAAAATTTTCGCCACCTATTTCATTAGCAAATGCCGCCAAGAAATTATACGCTTTAAAATCTGCGCCTGTCAAAGCATTTATGGAATCAACTATAAAATAAGAATACTTGAAAAAAAACAGCAGGCTAAGATTAGCTAAAATACTAAACACTAAAAAAAGCTTCTTTTGCCATTTTTCTTTTACTATGTAGATGCCATATCCGCAACCATAGTCCAACAAGGTGCTAAACAAAAGCAACAAAAAGTACCAGCCGCTGCATTTGTAATAGAAAAATAAACTAAAGAGTAATAAGTAAAAGTTGCGCGCTCTTACCTGCTTATGCAGTAAGGTAAAACCCGCAAACATGATGGTAAATAAAAACAGGAAGACGTACTGATTGAATAATAAAGGGTTCTTAGCAGAGTACGATAAAATATCTTCTACCCTTAGCATACTAGTTTAGATAGTGATGGACAAGAGCCTCGTACAATAATTCTCCTTGTAGTGCGTATCCTTCCTTCGTAAAATGAATAAGATCTCCGCTGGCAAGGCCCTCATTTTTCCATTTTAAAATCGAATTACTTCCTCCCATTATTTCATACCAATTCCAGACCGCTACATTTTTTTCTTTGGCAAGTTCCAAAAGGACATCCACAATTTTTTTAGCGTTCGGGTTATCCTTTTTTAGATAGAAATGATCTGATGGAGTTGTTAACAATATAGAAGTAGTGGGATTTTGACTTCTTATTTTATCAATTATGGCTTCATAATTTTCTTTTATGCAAGACACGCAAAACCCATTACTTGATCTGTACCCGTCATTTGTTCCAAAGCTTACAATAACCAAACTCGGTTTAAGTTCGGCCGCTTGCTTCTCAAAATTTTGGCAATTTATATACTGAGCTAGCGTACTGCCATTTATGCCAATAGCGTGGTAAAGAATACCAGGATTGTCATTTTCTAAAATGATTCCTTGTAAATCAGGAAGGTCTCCGTTTTCTGGAACGGGAGCAAATTGAAGGCTATCTTGCGCTTGATCAAAATAAATTACGTTGCGATTTCCTTCGATTTGAGCATAATGACTTGAAAATTCCGTGGGTCTAAAGCTACCCCTATTGGTTAAAAAAGTCAACTTGGTAAATGCTGCGTAATTACCTTCCTTTTTGCCTGCATCCATAGTAAACGTAGCGTTACTCGAAGCATAAAGAGTGTAGCCCGACAAACCTACATCGCAATTGTTGCGGTGTAGAAGATTACAATGTTGCCAGTCTCCCATATAACTAAA
>CAMDCQ010000031.1 GCA_945890595.1 Chitinophaga pinensis | reverse complement strand
GCAACTGCTCCTTTTATCACCTCAGTGGTAGCAGCTATATCCATATTTTCTAGCTTATCGTTTGCACTATGATAATTGGGATCAACGGACTCCTGATATAATCCCGTTATTACATATCCAGCATTTTGAAACGGCATATAATCAGATCCATAGGCATTAGATTGAACAGGGATTAGTGTAGTGTATAAGTTGATTAAACGACCTAGCGTATCTGTTTTTAAACTAGACATCACATTATTAGTAGACGGATTGTCGTCTACATCTCGTTCGCATTTTATTCGTGTATTATTTTGGCCTAATGTCCCACCCAATTGATCCAAATTGAGCATAAGTTGGATGTTATCGGTTGAAGAAAGCGTATTGTTTACGTAATGATTACTTCCATGCAAACCTTGCTCTTCCGCCCCAAAATTAATGATCCTCACTCCTACTTTACAGTCTGTATTCTTGAGTATACGCGCTATTTCAAGTGTTGCTGCTACGCCACTACCATTGTCATTTGCCCCAGGACTTATACTTACTGCGTCTAGATGAGCACCTACAATAATCCACGCATCTGACTGCGATCCAGGCTTTTCAATGATTATATTGTATGAATTTTTAGTTCCATATTTAAAGGTGTCAATAACCGGAGCATAGCCTAATTGGGTATACTTATTCACCACCCATTGCGTTGCGCTATCGTACGCTGTGCTGCCTGTCACCCGAATGCCAATGCGTTGTAATTCAGAGATTATCTGTTCAATACTATCCACGCGTTGCGCTTCTTTGGCAATACGATATTCCCATACTTGCGCTTGGGCAGAAAGAAGTATGGCTAAAAATCCTAATGAAGTGAGTATTCTCTGCATTCTTGCGAAGATAGTGCTATGTTAACGGTTAAAACACGCTCTTCAGGTAAGAACGTCGCAATTTTCTCTGGCCATTCAATAAAGCACAAGTTGCCCGAATCTATATATTCCATAAACCCGATATCTTCGATTTCATCTATGGAATTTAAGCGGTATAAATCAAAATGATAAATAGTCTTTTGTGCTACATCATAGGAATTAACAATAGAAAAAGTAGGACTATCTACATCGCTATCATTTCCTCCCGTAGCGTTTATATAACGTTTAACTAGCGTTGTTTTGCCCACACCAAGGTTTCCTTGAAGCAAAACGATATTTTTTCCAGACGCTATTTGGGCTATCAAAGCATCGCCTAATTTTGAAAATTCAGATTCTAAATCACAAATCTCTATCTTCATCATCCCTTATTTTGGTTCTAAAACAATTAGCGGAATCAGCATTTCTTCCATCGAAATTCCTCCGTGTTGAAAGGTATCTTTATAATACTTGGCATAATGATTCAAGTTGTTGGGATACACGAAAAAATCATTCTCTTTACTAAACACAAAACGACTGCTCACGTGCTGAGTTGGCAACAATGCATCTAAGGGCTTGGCTATCTCAAATACGTCTTTAGGATCATAGGTCATACGTTTTCCTGTTTTGTAACGTAAATTGGTGGTGGTGTCTTTATCCCCCACAATTTTTACGGCATTATCAACTTTAACAGAACCATGATCTGTCGTTATCACCAATTTTACTTTCTTACTGCTCAAGTACTTAATAGCATCTAAAAGCGGCGAATGGTCAAACCAACTTGAGGTTAATGCCCTATAGGCTGCTTCATTTTCTGCCAGTTCTCGAACTATTTTAGAATCTGTACGTGCATGCGACAGTGTATCTATAAAATTATAAACGATGGTAAAAAATTCTTCTTGCGCTATATTGGGCAATTGCTCTACCATTTGCTTGGCGCTGCTTAGGTTTGTTACTTTTACATACTTTGATTCGTATCCCACTCGCAATCGCTTAAGCTGATCGTTCAAGAAAAACTCCTCGTGTAGGTTTTTTCCTCCTTCGTCTTCATCATTACTCCATTTATCTCCAAATCGTTTCTCGATATCGCTGGGCATTAAACCACTGAAGATTGCATTTCGCGCATACTGGGTTGTTGTAGGTAAAATGGCCATGTATAAATCTTCACTTGTTGTCCGGTAATATTTAGTAATTTCTACTTGAATTGCTTTCCACTGATCAAACCTAAGATTATCCAATAACAACAAGCAAAATGGTTCGCCTTTTTGTTTGTGTGGCAAAACTCCTTTTTGAATAAGATGATGTGACATGAGCGGATTTTCTTCGTTATTCCCATTTGCATGTACAAATTTGAGGTAGTTTTTGGCGATATACTTGCTAAACTCTCTATTTCCATCCTGTTTCTGGGTTTTTAGAATTTCCTCCATGCCGGTTTCTTCTGAGCCTGCCATTTCGGTTTCCCAATACACTAGTTTTTTATACATCTCCTTCCACTTAGGCCAATCTAAGTAGTCCATAAATGCCATACCAATGTTTCTAAAATCTTGTTGATACCGCTGTGTTACGCTCTCGGTTTCTAGGCGTTTGCCTTCCGTGAGTTTAATGATGGTACTTAATATTTGCCTTGGATTTACAGGCTTAATTAGGTAATCCGCTATTTTTGAGCCGATTGCATCTTCCATAATATGGTCTTCTTCGCTTTTAGTAATCATTACCACAGGAAGATTTCCTTGAAGTTCTTTAATTATTTTAAGTGCCTCCAGTCCAGAAATACCAGGCATATTTTCATCTAAAAAAACCAAATCATAGTGGTGTGTTTTAACCTTTTCAGTGGCATCTAAGCCATTGGTAACGGTCGTTATTTCATATCCTTTCTCTTCTAAAAAAAATATATGAGACTTCAGGTGATCAATTTCATCATCAGCCCACAGTATTTTAATTTTACTCATAATTGGTTTTCGTATTTTATCATTTTATTAGGTAACCTTTGCAGAAATGCAAGGACATTTGTTATACCTTGCAAAGCAAGTAATAATTCAACTCTTAAAACAATAATTTATTACACTTTGAACAAAAAGAAAATAATAAACGATCCTATTTATGGTTTTATAACCATTCATCACGACATCGTTTTTGATTGTATCCAGCTACCAGAGTTCCAACGTTTACGCAGAATTAAACAATTAGGGCTAACTCATTTGGTGTATCCCGGAGCATTGCATACTCGTTTTCAACATGTTATAGGCGCTATGCACCTGATGGACATGGCGCTTAAAAATCTACGCGGTAAAGGAATTGAAATCTCGGTCGAAGAAGAAATTGGCGCGTTATTAGCCATTCTTTTACACGATATTGGACATGGACCATTTTCACATAGTTTGGAGCACAGTATTCTTACGGATGTGCATCATGAGCATATTTCTAGTGCACTTATGCAACAGATTAATGTAAAAATGGAAGGCAAATTGGATCTTGCTATTGAGATCTTTGAAGACCGGTATCCCAGAAAGTTTTTTCATCAATTGGTTAGCAGTCAATTGGATATGGACCGTTTAGATTATTTACGTAGAGACAGTTTTTATACCGGAGTATCGGAAGGAACCGTAGGGATTGAACGTATTATTCAAATGCTCAACGTCCGAGATAATCATCTCATTGTGGATCAAAAGGGTATTTATTCAGTCGAAAAATTTTTGATGGCACGTCGATTTATGTACTGGCAAGTATATCTGCACAAAACTTCAATCGCTGCCGATACCATGTTGCTCAGCATTTTAAGACGAGCTAAATACCTTATAAGTAAGGATGTTCAGTTATTTGCGAGCCCATTTTTG
The DNA here is from genome assembly GCA_945890595.1 of Chitinophaga pinensis. Classification (GTDB taxonomy): domain Bacteria; phylum Bacteroidota; class Bacteroidia; order NS11-12g; family UBA9320; genus UBA9320. Next base: position 13,017 of record CAMDCQ010000031.1, on the reverse strand, counting down.
TCCTTTTTCTTGACTAATAATTTTAGGACGGAAGACTTACAACGTGCTGATGTAATGGAGAATTTTTGTAATCTGGACGATAATGAAATCATAAGTGCTATCAAAGTATGGCAATATGCGGAGGATAAAACCTTAAGTGAACTATGCAAGATGATCATTAATCGTAACCTATTCAAAATAGCAGTAGCAGATGAAGCCATTACACTCGAAGAAGTAGCCCAGCAAAAAAGCTACGTTGCCACTAAACTGGGTATCACATTAGAAGAGGCTGATTATTTTGTAGTTACGGGTAAACTGAGTAATAATACCTACTCTGCCGATGGCGATAGTCTTAAAATTGGAATGAAAGAAGGCGGGTTAAAAGAACTATCTGAGACTTCAGAGATTTACAACCTTTCGCAAGTGAATAAACCCCATATTAAATATTTTATAACCTCTTTAAAATAAGTTAATTTTGCGGTCTATTGAAACTTACAGCAGCAGAAATAGCAACAATTGTAAACGGCACGGTAGAGGGTAATCCTAACGCTAGAATTACCAAGGTTTCTAAAATTGAGGATTCCTCCTCAGATAGTTTATGCTTTCTTTCCAATAAGAAATACATCCATTATCTAAAAACAACAGATGCCGGAATTGTTTTGCTAGACGACACCATTCAACACATACCTGAAGGCTTAACCGTCATACGATGTTCGCATCCGTACGTAGCTTTTTGTACTATTCTTATCCAATATTTTGATTACAAGGATCCCAATCAAGGAATTCATCCCACCGCAGTTATCGAACCCTCTGCTAAAATTGGAGCGAATTGCCACATTGGTTCACATGCCTACATTGGTACTGGTGTAGTTATAGGAGATAACTCTAAAGTGATGGCTAACACCTGTATTTACGAAGACTCTATAATTGGCCGCAATACAACCATACGTTCCAATGTATCCATTTATTATCAAACTGTTATTGGTGATGATTGTCTCATACACTCGGGAACAGTAATTGGCGCCGACGGATTTGGTCACGCTCCATTACCCGACGGTACCTATATAAAAATACCACAGATTGGAAATGTAATTATTGGGAATAACGTAGAGATAGGAAGTAACACTTCCATTGATAGAGCCAATATGGGAAGTACTCGTATTGGAAACGGATGCCGAATAGACAATCTCGTGCAGATTGCACACGGAGTTGAAATAGGTGAAAATACCGTACTAGCAGGTGGCGTGTTTGTTGCTGGTAGTACAAAAATTGGATCTAACTGTGTTTTTGCTGGACAAGCAGGCGTAGTTGGACATATTACCGTAGCTAATGGCACTCAATTGGGTGGACAAGCAGGTATTAATAAAGATATTACAGAACCAAATGGTGTCTATACGGGATCTCCACACCAATCATTCAAAGAGGAAATGAAGTCACGAGTAATGTGGCGAAACTTACCCAAATTAGAGCAACGCGTTAGAGAATTAGAACAACAATTAAAATCGGATAAATAAGGAATGGAAATTTTTCAAACCACTATAAAAGAAGCAGTTAGCATTTCTGGCGTCGGGCTGCATACGGGTAATACCGTCACGCTTACCTTCGAGCCCGCCCCTGAAGACCACGGATACGTTTTTCAACGCATAGACTTACCAGGAGAGCCAAAAGTGAAGGCAGATTGTGACCTAGTTGTAGACACTTCAAGAGGTACCACTATCGAAGATAACGGTGCGCGAATCAACACCGTAGAACACGTATTGGCAGCGTTGGCAGGTTTAGAAATAGACAATTGTCTTATTAAACTGAATGCTCCGGAAACACCAATTATGGATGGAAGCAGCAAGCCATTTATAGATTTATTGCTAGCCACCGGCATAGAAACCCAAAAGAAAGAAAGAGAATATTTCGAAATCCCTAACCGCATCAATTATGCAGACGGAAAAGGTGTAGAAATGATGGCATTGCCCGCCAATGATTATAGACTTACCGTTATGGTAGACTATAACTCGCCTGTGTTGGGTAGTCAACATGCGAGCATTACGAATCTTAATGATTTCAAAGATGAAATAGCCAGTTGCCGTACATTTTGTTTCCTACATGAATTAGAAGCACTGGTAAAGAATAATTTGATTAAAGGTGGAGACTTAAATAACGCTATTGTTATAGTTGACCGTGTTATTGAGGAAAGTGAAATGGCTAATTTAGCCAAGCTTTTCAATAAAGATTCTATAGAAGTTAAGAAAGAAGGAATTTTAGATAACGTTGAGTTACGTTTTCAAAACGAACCTGCAAGACATAAACTGCTGGATATTATTGGAGACTTAGCTTTAGCAGGAGTACCTTTAAAGGCACAAATACTAGCTGCGAGACCAGGTCATGCTGCCAATGTAGAATTTGCAAAGAAAATAAAGAAAGCATATTTAGCTTCCAAAAAAGCAAGTAAATTGGACAACAATGTTCCTTTTTATGACCCCAATATACCTCCATTATATAACTATCAGCAACTAGCTGATATTTTGCCACACAGACACCCCTTTTTATTAGTAGACAGGGTAATTCGTCTTACCGAAAATGAAGTCATCGCGGTAAAAAATATAACCGGCGACCAGTATTTTTTTCAAGGTCATTTTCCAGGAGAGCCGCTCATGCCAGGTGTCCTACAACTAGAGGCGATGGCACAAGCAGGTGGTGTATTGGTTTTGGCATATAAAGAAAACCCAGAAAAATGGAGCACTTATTTTGTTAAAATAGAAAACGCCAAGTTTAAAGATAAAGTAGTACCCGGTGATACCCTCGTTATTCGAATGGCACTAACTTCTCCCGTAAGACGTGGTCTTTGTATGATGAAAGGAGAAGCATTTGTAGGTAATAGACTTGTATGTGAAGCTAATATGATGGCTCAAATTGTAGAAAATAAATAAGATGATTCAACCTTTAGCATATGTAAACCCCGGAGCTAAACTGGCAGACAATGTGGTAATTGAGCCATTTGTTACCATACATAAAAATGTAGAAATAGGCGAAGGAACTTGGATAGGTTCTAATGTAACCATTATGGAAGGTGCGCGCATTGGTAAAAATTGTAAAATATTTCCAGGTGCAGTGATTTCTGCTATTCCTCAAGATCTGAAATTTAACGGTGAAGAAACTACCGTAGAAATTGGTGACAATACCACTATTCGGGAGTGCGTAACTATTAATAGAGGAACGGCAGCTAAGGGAAAAACCATTATCGGGAAAAATTGTCTACTTATGGCGTATTCTCACATTGCGCATGACACTGTATTAGGTAATAATGTAATCATTGGTAATGGAACTCAAATAGCAGGTGAAGTGACCATCGCTGATTTTGCTATATTAAGTGGATTAGTCGCTGTGCATCAGTTTGTTAACATTGGCCCTCATGTCATGATAAGTGGAGGTAGCTTGGTGCGAAAAGACGTGCCTCCTTATACAAAAGCTGCTCGAGAACCCCTCAGTTATGAAGGTGTTAACAGTGTGGGGCTCCGAAGACGTGGTTACAGTGCTGAGAAGATTGGTGAGATACAAGAGATTTATAGAAACCTATTCTTACGAGGCATGAATAATGCAAAAGCGCTGGTTAAAATAGAAACAGAAATGCCTGCGACGCAAGAACGAGATGAGATAATCAGTTTTATTCGTGCTTCCGACCGTGGGGTTATGAAAGGCTACATGTCTAGATAATGCTTCGCATTACGTGCACTGATATCGCTAAACGATACCTTCAAGAAGTTCTTTTTAAGGACTTCAACTTTACGTTTGAAGAAAATAACCGATATGTAATCTTAGGTTCTAATTCTTCGGGTAAAAGCACCCTACTCAAAATTATAGGCGGAGCAATATCTCCTACTAAAGGTCAAACACAGTACTCTATAGACACAGGCACAGAAAATATCTTTAGTTTTTGTAGTCCGGAAATGCATTTATTGGATGACTTTACGGTTAAAGAATTATTTGAACTTCATTTTCAATTCAAACAACCCAAGATAAGCCTCGAAACACAATATAGTGAAGCTAATCTCAGTCCTTTTTTGTCCAAAACATACGGCGAACTTTCTTCGGGACTCAAAAATAAGATAAAGCTTTCGTTGGCTATTTTTACCGAAGCACCCGCCCTACTGCTGGATGAGCCGTGCACCAATTTTGACGAGGTTAACACGAAATGGTATCAAGATATGATAGAAACCTATTGTCAACATCAATTAATCATTATCGCTTCTAATCAAATTAGTGAATATAAATTCTGCACAGAACAAATACATTTGCACTCCTATAAACCCATAATCAATCGTTAACATGAAAAAAATTAGTTTCCTTATTATCATCGCCGCTTCGTTCATTGCATGTAACACCGCAACTCCATCTGAAGAATCACAAGAAACCGTTGCTGGACGATACGGCGATAGTACTTGGAATGCAGAAGGTGCACTTACAGGGCAAGAAATGATGGACTCATTAGCTGGAAAAGATTCTATCTATGTAACCGTTAGCGGTAATATCAAATCAGCTTGTCAAGCTAAAGGATGTTGGATGAATATGGATATAGCAGGTAATGAGATGTTTGTAAAATTTAAAGAGTATAGTTTTTTCGTACCTAAAAACAGCGCTGAGCATCCTGCAACACTAAAGGGTTGGGCCTATTTGGATACTGTTTCGGTGAAAGATCAATTAGAATATGCGAAAGATGCAGAAGCAACAAAGGAAGAAATAGCAGCTATTAACGCGCCTAAAATAGAACTTACTTTCACTGCGGAAGGTGTGATTATTGACTAATTCGCAACCAAGACATAGGATATGAAATGGATCATTTTTTCGGCATTTGTACTCACTATTATAGCCTGTGGACAAGGAAATAACGCCGAAAAAGCAGATATGTACGATGCATCTGAATTAAGTGCCATGATGCGTGAAATGGTAATTTGGAGCAAAGAAGCTAAAGCTACGCTTGCTGCAGGCGACACCATTCAAGAAATACCACCGCATTTTTATACCCTAGAAAAACAAACTGCCACCCGCGGAGAACATTTGGAAGCAGCATTTAAAGCCATGACACCGGCTTACACCAACGCACTTAAAGGGATAGAGCGTAGAGATTCACAACAATTTTACTACGACGCCAGCATACAAGCATGTAAAAACTGCCACGGTGTGTACTGCGGAGGCCCTTTGTCTGTAATTAACCAGTTATAAGGAGATTGTATTTTATTCCATTACTTGAATAAAACACGCAAGTAAAACATAGGATTGGTAAACTTCTTACGCAAGTCTACATCGTCAAACATAAAGGTAATCGTCTCTCTGAGTTCCTTATTACGCTTAATTTTACCAATCATCCAATTAAATAACCAAGGAAATATAATTAACTTTTGCATCCAAGCACTTACTTGCAGCTCCCCTCCTATTTTTTGGTAAACGGTTAAATCGTATTTATGTAATTCATTGGCGCTGAAATCATTAGCAGCCAAAGATTCTCGAGCTTGTTCGGCAGCCCATTTACCACTAAACATGGCATTACCTATGCCTTCTCCCGTAAACGGATCTATGAGTGAGCCTGAGTCACCTATCAGCATAAATCTATTACCACTTATGGGACGCTTTTTTTTGCTACCCAGTGGAAGTCCCCAGCCGTGTATTTTCCCTTGAAGCTTTGCATCTTTAAAGCGGTCTTTAAATTTATCACTCTCGAGTACTTCAAGCATTAGTTTTTTGAGATTTACTTTTTTCTTGCTCACATATTTGCTCAGCATGCCGATTCCTACGTTGGCTTGACCATTAGGTAATGGGAAAATCCACAAATAGCCTGGCAAACTTTCTTTGACAAAGTGTAACTCTATAAAACCGTCTTGGTGAAGACCTGTAACTCCGTCATAGTAGGCTCTTAGTCCTGCCGAATGGTGCTGATGCTCCAGCTTGTAACCTCCATACTTTTTGGCCACGAGTGCTCGTGTACCCTCAGCACTTATTAGCAACTTCGCTCTTATTTCTGTAGTTTCTGAAATAACGGAAACGCCGGTTTCATCAATAATAACGTCCTTCACTTCCGTACCTTCCAGCACCGTTGCATACTCTCTATCTAATTTTTGAAATAACCAATAATCAAAATCCAATCGCTTGGTTACAAATCCTGGGCTGTGCTCGGCTTCGTGGGGTTTATGCTTAAAAGGAATAGCCACTTCATTTCCGTCTGGAGCCGAAAAAACAACCCCCCAACTTGGTATAAAACCTTGTTTATCGAGTTTTAACTCATCTAGCCAAGCTGGATTTAATTTTTTTAGCTGGCTTACCACTTTCCCGCTTATGGCGTCACCGCATATTTTATCTCTGGGGTACACTTCCTTTTCTACCACCACGTGGGGTATTCCAAATTGTGCAAGGTAAAGTGAGGCACTGCAACCTGCGGGGCCTGCGCCTATTATAACAATGTCTGTTTCTATGAGTTTAATCAATATTTTGGGTTTTAGCGTTTAAATTTAAGTACGTACGATGGGCTTTGTACGCATAAATCTACTCGTTGGTTATAATCAATTTTTGGGCAGCAAACTGTTGCGAAGTGGTTTTTAAGGAAACAAAATAAATCCCATTTGGCAAAGCCAATCCATGGCTTATCGCAACTCCAGAAAGCGTAGAGCCGCTTGCTAATACTTGCCCGCTGAGGTTGCTAAGGGTATAAAGCAAAGGCTCATTAGAGGGAGCGTATACGGCAAATTTGTCATTTGTAGGATTGGGAACTATGCGGAAACGGATGGGATCGGGTGCTGCAATACGATTGGTACGTTTCTCCTTTCCTTGCACAAAGTGTATTCCTCCTCTTGAATTACCAATGATCATATCTGAAATTCCGTCTCCCGTAATGTCTGCAACGGCAGGATAGGTATTTTTTCCCCAATCTTTGGTATAGACCTCATCGGTATAGGAGCGTTTCATATAATCAGTAATCGCCTCAAAATCTTGCGTTAAATCAGAAGGAATATCGTATACCTTAATGTTCCCTTCATCGCAACCCACGGCAAGACATCTTACACCGTTTTCATAATTAATGATTTGAGGTGCAGAATTACCGTAGTAGAAGTATATCAAAGAGTCGTAAAAACTGGTATCACCCAAGAACCTTTGAGTAATAAGTTCGTTCACCACAATGCCTCCTAGGCTATCCGTTACCCATGTAAATTCTGGTGCCTTCAGCGTTCCCGTATTTGTGTAGTAGACTACGGTCCCGCCATAATTACCCAATAACATATCCAATTTACCATCGTTATTCATATCTACCAGCGCAGGTGCAGCATTTCCATCCACGGTGATACTTGAAAAGGTTTCCGTTTTGAGCGTAAATGAAGGATTAGTAGAACTCCCTGTATTTTCGTAATGAGCGATGGTTCCGTCTTGTTTACCCAGCAGTAAATCTAAATCTGCATCACCGTCTAAGTCGCCAAATGCAGGCACCATGCCTCTATATTCCTTTGCTTTCAACGCGATAAAATCAGTGTTTATCTCCTTAAAATCCGGACTTGTAGATGTACCCACATTTTGGTAATACACCAAAAAATCAGTGGTGTCTCCCGTAACTGCGTGATTACCTGATGTGGCCAGTATAAGATCTTGGTCTCCGTCACCGTCTATATCTGCAAATACTGGAGCCACTCTACCCCCTAGGTCAATCATTTCTCCTGCTAAAAAATCCGTTCTATCCAAGTTAAATGTTGGCGTATCATCTGTACCCGAATTTAAAAATAATAAAACATTATCTGTTTCTTGAATAGCATACGATCTTCTGTCCTGCTCGTTATTCGCTAAAATCAAGTCCTTGATCCCGTCAAAATTTACGTCTATATAAAACATAGCTGGCGCTATCGGAATTTTAGCCTCATCCGCTATTGAAAAAAATGAGGTATCGATGCTAATAAAAGTGTCTTTGTAGTAGTTTAAGTCTTTCTTGCCATTTTCTAAAAAGTATACCGGGTTTGTCGACCTTTCTGATGAACCAAAAAACATATCATTATCACCATCTCCATCGTTATCAAAAAATAATAACGTCTTAGAAGCTGGATGTTTTTTCTGCTTGTAATACGCTTCATAGTAATCACACGTAGCATTTATGATAATATCTGCCCCAAACTCGTCTACCCCGCCGTAACATTTGTCTACAATGGTAAAACCTATTTCAGACAAGGGATTTCCCAACTCAATACTGTTGTTACAATTAAAAATAATTTTGGATCCAATGCTATTTAAGTTGGTAATAAAGTCCACATCGGAATCTCCATCTACATCATAAATAGCAGGCATACATCCATTTACTTGAGAGAGTTTTTTATTTGGGCTCCATGATACATAGTTAACCTTATCAAGAGCAAACAGTCCTTTACCCGCTTCAAATTGAGGCAGCGTGGTAGATACGTTTTTATAAAGCATTACAGAATCCACTAAATACATCCATAAATCGGGTTTACCGTCTGCGTCAAAATCATGCAACTGCATAAATTGTTGACCCTTTGGAAAAAAGTCTTCATAACTTGGATCATACCTGTAATTCGTTACTCCTTTTACCGTTACCGCGATAAAAGCCAGCACTTTATTACCCGTCCTATCAAAAACAAATAAATCCATCTTACCATCTTGGTCAAAATCATAGGGAGAAAACTGAGGTTGATTTAATCCACCTGCCAAGGCCAAACTCAATACACTGCCGTTTTCATCTCTAAAAACAGGAGTCGACGAGATTTCAAATAATTGGGCTTTAAGATTAAAACCAAATAACACTATAATAGACAGTAGGTATAACTTCTTCATATAAACGGTTTTTTATAGAGGACTAAATTACCACTTTTGTTGCACAGCAACAGCTTTTTTTTGTGAACTTAACTAAATTTTACAATCTGCTCATTGAAAGTGAGTTTCGATTTACTACCGATAGCCGGGCGATAACTCCAGGATGCATTTTTTTTGCACTTAAGGGAGACAATTTTAACGGAAATACCTTTGCCATTCAAGCACTTGAAAAAGGTGCTGCGTATGCCGTTATAGACGAAAACATAGGCGAAAATGACAGACTCATCTTCGTTGCAGATGTGCTCTTATTCATGCAAGAAGTAGCTAATTTTCACCGTAAGTGCTACGATATACCCGTTTTGGGAATATGCGGAAGCAACGGAAAAACGACAACCAAAAATTTGATTTATGCCGTTTTAAATCGAAAATACAAAACACATTGCACGCAAGGTAATTTCAACAACCATATAGGCGTACCTATCACCCTATTGCAAATGCCGCAAGATGCCGAGATAGCCGTTATTGAGCTGGGCACCAACAATCCGGGTGAAATAGCCGCGCTTTGCACCATTGCAGAACCTAATTTTGGCTTAATTACCAATATCGGGAAGGAACATTTAGAAGGATTTGGAACGCTGGAAGCTGTAGCCAAAGAAGAGAGTGAAATATTTCATTATCTACTTAAACATCAAGGTACTGCGTTTGTAAACCAAGACGACGAATGGCTTAGCCGAATGAGCCGAGGAATCGAAAAAAAGATCCTTTTTTCAAAAGAACAATGCGCTATTACTTCACTGGTTCCTTCTATCTCATTTACCTACAAAAATGTGGCCTTTACTTCTCCACTTATGGGAGATTATAATTTAGACAACATCCTTACAGCGGTTGCTATTGGTGAATATTTCAACATTGAATTACCTGAGATAAAAGAAGGAATTGCAGCGTACCATCCCGATAATAATCGCTCTCAACTTATCGAAAAAGGCACCAACACGATCTTGCTAGATGCCTACAATGCCAATCCAAGCAGTATGCAAGTGGCTATACGCAACTTTGCCAATATGCCACAACCGCAAAAAGTACTTATTCTTGGTGACATGTTTGAAATGGGACCTACAGCTGATCAAGAGCACGATGAGCTTTTACAATGGGCCGCAACTTTTGGTTTTACCCACATTTACACGCTTGGTCAGCATTTTGCCAGCATATCAATGCGCAGCGGCATCACCACTCCATCCTCTATGGAAGAACTAGGAAGTCAACTAAAACGTGCTACTTATACCCAAACGGCATTCTTGGTAAAAGGAAGTCGCGGTATGAAAATGGAAGGCGTTTTGGATTATTTGTAAGTACAAGGCTTGTCTTCAGGGAATAAAGTTGTCCGTTACTCTTTTCAGTTGCGTTCTACTTTCCCCTTCCTACTTCAACAAACTATCTAGCGATGCGGTCTTCCGAATAATTTTTTTGTTTTTATCCAATAAAACAAACGTGGGAGTTCCATATACATAATACTCTTTTACCGCTTGGCCATTCCACTTTTTTAGATCGGTATAATGCATCATATTAGGCAACCCTTTGATCGCTTGTTCATACGCTGCTTTATCATCATCTAAACTTATAGCTACTACTTTCGTCTCTGGATGTTCTTTTGCCCAGGTGTTTACTTTGGGGATTTCTTCCATACAATGCGGACACCAACTGGCCCAAAACAACACCAAAATTTGCGTTGCATCTATTTCATAAAGACTTTTTTCTTTATAATTTGTACTTTCAAAGTCTATATTGGGCGCTAGCATGCCTTCTTTCATTGCTGCATAACCCTCCATCCGTTTGTCAAATGCAGCCTTTTCACTATCATCTTGGCACTGGACAGCTAGTTCTTGAAAGTTTTGATCGAGGTATTGCAGTACTTCTTCGTTGCCTATTTCTTTAAATCCAAGCTGCATATATTGTAATGCAAATTTTTGGGTTTTCTCATTACCGCTAAAGTTTTGCATGATGGTTTTTACACATTTTTTTAAACCTTGGTTCATTTCCTCTTCACTAAATTGCATCTCAGGATTCAGGTAGTATTTGAGATATTCTAAAATAAGCTCCGTGTATAATGGTGTATTAATAAGTTGAGGATTTGTAGTGTTTACGTTATCCCAAAAATGTTGGTGTTTTTCTAAGTTTTGTATGCGCCAATCATCCTTTGGGTTGGTAAAATAATGGGACTTGTTTTGTACCATGAGTGCAGCCCAAGTATTAGAATTCTTGTTTAAAAAAATGCTTCTTTGTTGTACATAATTTTCTTTTTCTTTTTTTATGGCTTGCCTTGCTTGCGATACAATTTTATCTTTTGTACTTGGATACATCCCTACAAACTGGTTTAAAAATTCAATCTTCTGCAATTGTGTTTTGCTTTGATTTTGGTAATTATACCATAGTTCATTTTCTTTAGACAGAATAAAAGCAGGTGTTTTTTCTTCTGTCAATGCATCTATCGAAAAGCTAATTTCTTTCTCCTTACCATCTAGTATAATATCTACATAATCATTGGCAGTTTGGCTGTATTGAAAGCGATAAACACCCGGTTCAATATCTCCGGGAGCGGTTAGGCTAAATTTTTCCTCTTGAACAGGAACTGCGGCAATAGGAAAACTACCTACACCAAATTTACTCACCACTACTTTAGCAAAGCGGGTATTGTGCAAAAATTGACCACTAATGCGAATGCTGTCTTGAGCTGTGCAGTAAAAAGTTGAAAGTAGAAGGTTAGTTAAAAGTAGAACGTAGAACGTTAAAAGTTTTTTCATGATAAGTGTGGTTAGAGTTTAAATGATTTTATGAGACCAGCGGTGATTTTTAAGATTTCTACTGCTTGTATTTCTATGGTTGCTGTGTTTAGGCAATTGAGTTTTTAAATTACATACAAAGAACATCCGCGAGGATTTTCGTGAGTAAGCAAAAAACAAGCTATTAATTTTGTGCTTTACTGTGCAACGTTATTTTTCATTCTTTACTATTTCTAAAAGCTTTTTCGGATTTTGTCTATTGTCCCAAAATGCGGTATCTATTATTTGTTCCTCACTGGCTTTGTAACAAGTACTAAAATTCTTTAACGAAGCTACTCTCACGTCTTTAAAATCTGTTGCTTTATAGATAAATGGCTTTTCGGAAATTTGTAAAGTTCTTTCCGTAACTAATTTCAATAACTTTTTTGAAAATCTGTTCGACTTGTTTCTTTTTACCCAATACTCTAAAATTCCCACGAATTGTATGTCAGCTGTTCTAGTCCAAACTATAGTGCGTTTAGCCATTCAAGATTTCTTTTATCCATCGCATCTTGAGAAATGAGTTTTCCCCTTTTTATGTCATCCTCACTCATTTCCAACATAATCTTTTGCTCATTAGACAATTCAACAATTTCTGATTCAGATTTACTTGATGAAATTAATTTGTCAAGTGCTTCTAAAAAATCTTTATCATTAATGGAAAGAATTTTGTCAATTAATCCTGTTCTTATTTTATCAACTGTTGCCATTTTGTTATTTTTAAAATTCAAATATCCGAAATTCTAGTAGTTTTTCCTAATGATGCACAACACTTGATAAACCGCAACAGCCAACCATTTAGCCTTTTGCCAAGCAATCAAACTTAAAACCGCTTTACTTTCATACTTTCCACCCTTACCTTCGACTCCGCTCAGGGCATCGCTTTCTATGCTTAAACTTGGTACTTTTACTAAATAAAGCCCTACCCTATAAAAGGCAGGGCTTTGTGAATTTATTCTCGTGAAAGTAAAAGTCTAAAAAGCTACGCAACAAACGAAAGATGCTTAGGTTATGAAAAGCTAAAAAAGTAAATAAAAGATCAAAACTTTCGCACTTTAAACTTTCCACTCTAAACTGTATCTAATCCTTGAGGCAACGGACAGAATAGCCGATAGCCATACTGATGCTGGAGCGTTGCACGCCAGTCTGACTACTGCTCAAGCGCCGGTAGTAAGCAATTAAAGAATTTGGCCTTGAGGAAGACCACCAGTTCGCTTCCGTACCACGACTGGTGAACGTGCCATTGGTGCTGCGGTAGCCGGCAAGCAAAGCAGTGAAACCACTGATATTGGTTCCACCGGAGGTAAGTGTACTCAAGTCGCTCCCTACTGCGCCGGTACTACGCCATAATACACCTCCTTGGTTTGCAGTACTCATCCCTTGTCCGTGCTCTAGGTACATCCACTCGCAATCACTTGGTATATGAAAACCGCTA
>CAMDCQ010000030.1 GCA_945890595.1 Chitinophaga pinensis | reverse complement strand
TATCAAAATAACGTGTTTATCATTGAAGTTTTTGGTGGTTAATATTCCAAAAGCAAAAAGTCCTAAGAGCGGTCCGTAGGTAAAGCCTGCGACTTTAAAAAGTTCATTGATGACAGAATCATTATTGAGTTCTTTAAAAATAAGAATTGTAAAAAATAAAATAACAGCAAATGAGATATGAACGGTTTTACGCATCTTCTTGTCAGTCACTTTACCGTTTCGTTCATACCCCAGAAAATCTACGCAAAAGCTAGTGGTTAGAGCCGTTAGTGCGCTATCGGCACTGCTATAGGCTGCAGCCACAAGTCCTATGATAAAGAATGCACCCACATAAGGTGCTGAATGCCGCATGGCAATAGAGGTGAATAATTGATCGGGTTTTTCAAAGTCTGTAACTTGGAAAGCAGCGGCATATTGGTATAATAGCGCTCCAAGACAAAGAAAAATTATATTTACCACTAAAAACATGGCCATCTGTACATAGATGTTTTTTTGTGCTTTCTTGATACTGCTAATACTTAGGTTTTTTTGCATCATATCTTGGTCTAATCCAGTCATGGCCAGAGCGATAAAAGCCCCGCCTAAAAACTGTTTCCAAAACACATTGCTTCCTTGTCCTTCAAAGTGAAAGATTTGGGTATTCGGGTCATTTGCCAAGTTAGTAAGTACTTCAGCCCAAGTCCAATCTAGCTTATTTACTATATAAATAATAGTAAATACGACAGATGCAAGTAAGAAGAACGTTTGCAATACATCGGTATAAACCACGGTTTTAATTCCTCCTTTAGCAGTATAGGCAAAAATTAAAGCGATCGTGATGGCCACAGTAACCCAAAAAGGGATTTGGAATGGCAAGTCTAATGCACCAAAAACAGCGAGGTGCAACACTCCTGCAGTAAGGAATAACCTGAATGAGGCTCCAATAACACGGGAAATCAAAAAATAGGCAGCTCCTGTTTTATAGGTTTGTGGTCCAAATCGTCCTTCTAAGTAGGTGTAAATAGACGTTAGATTTAGTCTGTAATATAATGGAAGTAAAACGAGTGCGATAAGCATGTACCCCACCATATATCCTAGTACCACCTGAAAATAACCAAAGTGCGTGCTGGCCACGGCTCCCGGCACGCTCAAAAAGGTAACGCCAGACAGTGAAGCGCCTATCATTCCGAAGGCGACTAAAAACCAGTGTGATTGTCTGTTACCCGTATAAAAAGAGGTATCATCTGCATCTTTGGAGGTAACCCAAGATACGATTATCAGCATAGCAAAGTAGGCTAACAAAATAAGTAATGTAATTTCCGGTTTCATTCTGATACTTGTAGTTTTTGACCCAATTGGATGTTGATGGTGTCAAGCTTGTTCCACTTCTTTAGTTGCTCTTCGGTTACGTTATACCTTTTACAGATATTGTAAAGTGTATCTCCTTTTACCACGTGATGGAATACGGCACCATTCACGGTAATTTTTGCCGATATTTTCTTCACCTCTTCGTCCGAAAGCGATTCTACTGGTTTTGGAGGCGTACTTTTTACGGTATTGTTATCTAATTTTTTCAGATTAATTCTCTGGCCTACACGCATCGTATTTGGATTTAAATCGGGATTCCAATCTAAAATATCTTCTTCAAATATGTGGTATTTCTCAGCAATACGGTAGATGTTATCTCCTTTTTCAACTAAATGGAATTCGGGTATTTTAATATCTATTTTTTCAGGAGCAGCAGGAATTTTTGTATTGGGGTCTGTTTTTTTAGGAATAGAGTTCGGATTTACAAATACATCTTTCTCTTCTTTGCCCCACATAGGATCTTTCTTAGCAGTCTCTATTTCATCATCGCTATCTCGCTTTTTTTGCATATAAATAACTTCCCCTGCTTTGGGTTCTTCCCCGGTTTCCATGTGGTTTTTTCTATAGAGTTGTTTTAGTTTTACACCGTATTTTTGAGAAATGTAGTGCATATCCTCGCCTTTTGCTACAATGTGTTTTTCTTCAGAACCCGATCTGCGTTTAGGTTTTAAGTACACAATGTCACCGGCCTTTATTTGCTCTCCGTCTTCTAAGTCATTCCATTTTCGAATATGTTTATCGCGTACGTAATTGTCTTCTGCAATTGTGCTAACGGTTTCCCCAGGTTTAGCAATTTTTACGGGCACTCCGTTAATAGTTTCGCCTAACGTTATGAAGGGGAATCCAGTTCCAGGCATGGAAGCATCGTCGTATTGATTTAATTTGTATCGCTCTATTAAGCTTATTAAAATAGCATCATATTGCGGATTGGTTGCATAGCCCGCTTTTTGTAACCCTTGGCACCACCCTTGATAATCTGTCGTTTTAAGTTCAAAAAGGGGTTGATATCTCCAACTTTTACGTAAAAAATTGGAATGGTCTTGATAGGAAAGCAGCACACTTTCGTATGCTCTAAAACATTCGTCAGGTGCATCATCGTTAGCATAAATTACATTTCCAGTCCATTCTCCTTTACACTTTATACCAAAATGGTTATTGGCAAATTTAGCCAATCTACTATTGCCACTATTACTTTCAAGGATTCCCTGAGCAAGCGTAATACTGGCAGGTACGCCGCTTCGATGCATTTCTATAATGGACAAATCTTTGTATAACTCAATGTATTCTTGAGGTGTTTGCTTTTGAGCAAACACAGATTGTACTAAACCAAGTACTGCTAGAATTATGGTATATCTCATTCTTTTTTAGGTATGTAACAACTTTCAAAGGTAAATCTTGAAAAATCGGTAAAAAGCAAGTTTTATGCACTTATCTACATCTAGTGCAATGAAATGTATTTGAAAGCGTTTTATTTGAAGTGATTAAACTAAAATTTATGAAGAAGTACTTAATCTTAGGGCTTACGTTGTGTATATCCGCTCTCGTATTTGGTCAAAAAATACCCGCTGCAAAATGGGGCAATACAATAAGCAAAACAGCTGTAAATGTGGGAGATGTAGTGGAGGTTATTTTTAAAACCGATGTACCCAAAGGATATCATATTTACTCCAATGATTATGGAGACTGTCCACCTCAAAAGGCAAAATTCATTTGGGATAAAAATGCGTCCTATGCACTATTGGGTGAAGCTAAGCCGGTAGGATCTCATCATTACACGGATGATGTTTTTGATTGCGAAGTAGCAGATTTTGAAGGGAAAGCAGAATTTCGTCAGAAATTAAAAGTACTGGCTACTAATCCCAAAATTTCGGGTATTCTGGAGTATCAGATGTGCACAAATGACGGAATGTGTGTGCTTTTTGAATATGAGTATAACGTTAAGGGATTAACGGTAAGTGGAGGGAATACATCAGCGCCCGATAAAACCGATGTAATGGATAAGCAGGATGCAGCTCAAGAGACTGCTAGTGAAACAGAATTAGAAAATCAGGCAGCAGAGGAAGATGGGCCGAATAGCGGAAAAGAGACGACGATAGGGTCAGAACAAGGAAATACGACCGGATTTACGAAATACGCAGGTATTATTCCCGCTAATTCAGTTAATTATTCTACCTACAAAGCAGCCTCCGAAAACGATACAACAACTTGTGAAATAAAGACATACGGCGGACAAGAAGGGCAAGAAAAGCAAAGTTTCTGGGGCCTATTTGTGGTTGCGTTTATATCAGGATTAGTAGCGTTGCTTACTCCTTGTGTGTTCCCTATGATACCTATGACGGTATCATTTTTTATGAAGGATGGGAGCAAGGCAATTGCCAGAAGAAATGGTATAATTTACGGCTTAAGCATTGTAGGTATATACGTTTTAATTGGTACGCTGGTGGCCGTTTTACTAGGGCCGGCGTTTGCCAATTTATTGGCTACTCATTGGCTTCCTAATGTCTTATTCTTTTTGATATTTGTTGTTTTTGCCGCTTCCTTTTTAGGTGCGTTTGAAATTGTACTACCCAGTTGGATTGTAAATAAGGCAGACCAACAGGCAGATAAAGGAGGGCTTACCGGTATTTTCTTCATGGCATTCACTATTGTTTTGGTATCGTTTTCATGCACAGGTCCTATAGTGGGCAGTATCCTTGTAGAATCTGCAGGAGGAGCTTTTGTAAAACCCATGGTTGGCATGCTGGGGTTCTCTCTGGCGTTTGCTATTCCCTTCGCGTTGTTTGCCATTTTTCCTAGTTGGTTAAATGGACTACCAAAATCTGGCGGATGGTTAAACTCTGTTAAAGTAGTCTTAGGCTTTTTAGAATTGGCCTTCGGACTAAAATTCTTAAGTGTTGCAGATCAAACCTATCATTGGGGGATTTTAGATAGAGAAATATACATAGGCCTGTGGATTGTAATCTTCTTGCTCATGGGGCTATATCTTTTGGGTAAATTAAAATTCAGCCACGATAGTGATATGCCCTATTTGGGAGTACCTAGACTGATGCTGGCTATTGTAACTTTCGCATTTGTTTCGTATTTAGTTCCAGGACTATTTGGAGCTCCATTAAAAGCGTTGGCTGGCTATATGCCGCCTATGAGCACACTTGATTTCAACGTATCCGCTGGCGGTAACAAGGACCATTCTTCCGAATACTTTGCCGGTGTAAAACCAAGGTATAATGATAAGCTACACATGCCGCATGGCTTAAGAGGATATTATGATTACGAGCAAGGTATGGAAGTTGCAAGACGCACGGGTCGTCCTGTATTTCTAGATTTTACGGGTCATGGATGTGTAAACTGTAGAGAAATGGAAGCTGTAGTTTGGTCTGATAAACGTGTTCTAACTCTTATGGAGGAAGAGTTTATTGTGATATCACTTTATGTAGATGATAAAACGATTGAGTTGCCCAAAAGTGAACATTTCTACCCTAAATCTGGAGGTAGAATGGTGACCAACTTAGCCAAGAAAAATAGTTGGATACAAGAATGTTTCTTTAATGCCAATGCACAGCCGCAATATGCCTTATTAGACAATGAAGGAAATCTATTGCAGCCTACCCGTACTTATGACAAGAATACAGAAGCGTATGTCTCGTTTTTAAAGGATGGCGTGGCAGAATATAAGTTGAGAATGGAAGCTAAACTAGCGGCTAACTAGCATGAGTATTAAACAACATTTTACAGAAGCACAAGAAGTACTGACCGTATTTTTAGCGGATGATAAAAACTTCGAAAACATTGAAGCCGCAGGAAAACTGCTGGTAGAGAGTTTTAAAAATGAAGGAAAGGTGCTAAGCTGCGGAAACGGCGGAAGTTTGTGTGATGCGATGCACTTTGCAGAAGAATTAACTGGCAGGTATCGCAATAATAGACCAGCACTCGGTGCAATTGCTATTTCTGATGTGAGTCATATGGCTTGTGTTGGGAATGACTATGGCTACGACTTTGTTTTCTCGCGCTATGTAGAAGGTGTAGGTCGCAAAGGTGACGTTTTACTAGGCATTAGCACAAGCGGTAACAGTCAAAACGTAATCAATGCCATGACTGCTGCCAAGGCTAAAGGCATGAAGGTAATCGGTCTTACTGGCAAAGACGGCGGTAAAATGGCTGGATTATGCGATGTAGAGATACGTGCCCCAAAAACAGAATATGCAGATAGAGCTCAAGAAATTCATATTAAGGTTATTCATTCCTTAATTGATTACATTGAGCGAAACTTATAGAACGTAGCGCAAATACTTTATCTTCTTGCCTTCGGCTAGCCACATTTGCTCGTAAAAAGTTTGGATGTTGGCCAAGTATTCAGGAATTTCTTCCCACGCATAGATGTCATCTGAGTCTTTGAGTATAGTTAAGTTTTGTTCTTCTATGGTTTCTTTCGTGTATCCATAAAAACGCGTTGAGTCACTTTTTAAATTCATAATTGCGCCATCCTTGCTTATTGCGCGGTATCGGTCTAAGAACATAGCATTAGTTAGTCTTTTGCGTTTTCGAGCGTGTTGCGGGTCTGGAAATGTGATCCAAAACTCATCTATTTCGCCTTTGTTAAAATACTCTTCTATGTTGCCTATCATGAGTCTGTGAAAAGCAACGTTGGTTAGTCCTTTTTCTATCGCGTATTGGGCACCTTTCCAAATTCTATTTCCTTTAATATCTATCCCAATAAAATTTCTATCCGGAAAACGTTCGGCTAAACCCACGGTATATTCGCCTTTTCCACACGCTAATTCCACGGTGATGGGGTTGTCATTTTTAAAGTAATCGGTCTTCCATTTTCCTTTCATTGCTTTGCTGTATTCAAAACAATTATCAAACGACGTTACCTCCGCAAATTTCTGAAGTTTACCCACTTTTCCCACGTTGCAAAGTTAGAAAAATAGGTTAATCCCGCTTTATGGATTAAAACTTCGTAATGAGCAACGAAACCTATGCAAAATCAAACTCTTCGTTGACTTTTCCTCAGGATAAGGTATGATGACTACCTTGATAGCGCTTTAGGCAATGCTTTTTCGGATTACCTTGCCTGTATCCGTAAATTGAATTCGGTCTACAAATACGACTTCTTTGGGATGCATATAGGCTGGGATATCGCGTTTTAGTAATTCTAGAAGATACGAACTGTCTTGTATAGCTTCCCCTTCTATTACCAATACTGCCATTTCGCCAAATACGGTATTTGGTTTTTTACTAAGGTAGAAAGCACGATTAATACCTGCAGAAGCTAAGGAAACAGCGATTAACGGTTCAATGAGCACAGGATGGATTTTGACGCCTCCACTATTGATAACGTCATCAGAGCGCCCCACTAATTTAAACCCATGATGTGTAAATTCTACTATATCACGGGTGAGTACGTTTAGTCCTAATTCCGGAATGGATACGGATAAGCAATCTTCAATAACCGAAAGTACAACCCCGTCTTGCGCCTTAAACATAGCATCCTTTCCTACTTCTCGTAAGGCAATATGACTGGCGGTTTCGGTCATGCCATACGTCTCGATAAAACGCAATTCTGAGGTGCTAAGTTTTTCTTCTAAGCGTGGTGAGATGGGTGCGCCACCTACCAGAATAGTTATGGATGATGAAGGTGCGAAGTCCGGTGTAAGTATATATTCGAGCTGGGTGGGAGTGAGGGATGTGAGCGCGTAAAGTGAGTTATTTAAATGGATACTAGGGTCGTTGGTAGGTTTTACAAAATGAATAGGACAATCCCACACTACGGCTCTAATGAGCTGCATAAATCCACCCGTTTTCTGAATGGGTAAACAGCACAAAATGGAGATATCATCGCCCAAGTTTAGTGCATTTTTGGTGCCCACAGCACTCCACTGCAACAAGGATCTATCTAGTTTTATTTCCTTGGGATTTCCCGTACTTCCAGATGAATATAGTGTAAATGAAAGTGCGTTGTTGACCCACTTTTTTACGATTGCTTCTACAAAGGTTTGTTCTGTAAAATCGTCTGCATACGTAGCGATGAAATGTGTCAATTGGCGGCTATTTTAAGTCAAAAATATGCAAGTTTGTACAGCCTTGCCTAATTACGCATGAATATTTACCTCTCAACATCTGCTAAAGGCTATAATTTACTAAATTCGCAACCTATTTTGTAATCAGAATCAAGTAACAATGAGAAAATCAATTTATTTTTTAGCATTTATTATTTTTATCTTATCCTCAGTTTCAGCTGATGCACAAGTGAAATTGGAGGCCATAAGTGCAACCAAAGTTAGTGATCAATTTCCTATTTTTAGTTTTGGAGATAAAATGGTGTACAACGATGAGTTTATGCGCGTTTTTAATAAGAATAAACGCGACAAAACGGCTCCGACTCAAGTAGAGATTGAAGAGTACCTGGAGTTATATGTAAAATTTAAACTCAAAGTGGAAGAGGCCTACCGTTTACAAATGGATACAGTACCTAGTTTTATCAATGAACTAGGAGGTTACCGCACGCAGTTAGCGCAGCCATACCTCACCGATAAAAATGTTACCGAAATGCTCATTAAAGAGGCTTATGCCAGAAGCACTGAAGAGGTAAACGCAAGTCATTTATTGATAAATTGTGCGTTAGATGCAAGGCCAGCAGACACCATGCTTGCTTACGAAAAAGCGTTGAGTATGAGAAGTAGAGTTGTAAGCAGAGGAGAAAGTTTTGCTTCCGTGGCCAAAGAATTTTCTGAAGATCCGTCCGCTAAAACAAATGAGGGCAATTTGGGATACTTTACCGCGTTTCAAATGATATATCCTTTTGAAAATGCGGCATATACCATGAAAGTAGGTGAAGTTAGTATGCCCATTAGAACCCAATTTGGGTATCATTTGGTGTATCTGCAAGATCGCCGTAAATCGTTTGGTGATGTAAAAGTGGCTCACTTAATGATCAAGTATTACAATGAAGGTCAAGTAGATAGTGCGCGACAACGAGCTGAAGCGGTGTACGCTAAACTACAAGCAGGGGGAGATTGGAAAGAGTTGGTGGAAGAATTTTCAGAGGATTTTAACACCAATGCAAGTGGTGGTGAGTTAAGTTGGTTTAATAGAACTACTGCTAATATTCCTACTGAGTTTAAAGACATTGCGTATACCTTAAAAAATAATGGAGATTATTCTGCTCCTATTCAAACTAAGTTTGGTTGGCACATCGTAAAGCGAGTTGAGTTAAAAGAGATGGCAAGTTACGAAGAGGTAAAGGATGCAATACGACGCAAGGTAGAGCGTGACAGCCGAAGTGAGTTGAATAAAGACGTTGTGGTAAGTCGTGTAAAGGTTGAAAATAATTTCAAAGAATTAGCAGGCTTAAATGCAGTAAAAGGAAACTTTACCGATGAGTTGCTCAAAGGGAAATATACCAAACAAGCAAGTAAAGGGGTTGTGTTGTTTACCATAAGCGCAAAAAAATATACAGATTCAGATTTTTATGACTTCGTTGTTGTTAATCAATCCAGAAGCAGTAAGGCGTTGGACAATGCCGTTGCAGATTTGTACACAGACTTTGTAAGACGAAGTAACTTGGATTATGAATTGAGTGTCTTGGAATTGAAATACGATGATTTTAAATACATTATGCAAGAGTACAAAGACGGTATATTGTTGTTTGAATTAACCGATAAGGAGGTGTGGAGCAAGGCTGTGCAAGACAGTGTTGGTTTAGCAGTGTATTATGCAGCTAATAGTGATAAGTACATGTGGAAAGAACGGGCTAACGCGAGTATATTCAGCTGTAAAGATGCGAAAACTGCAGCTACTGCTATGAGGTTGGCTAAAAAAGGAAAATCGTCAAGTGAAATTATGACGAAGTGCAATGCCAAAGATCCACTTGCAGTTAAAGTTGAAGAAAAGAAATATGAAAAAGGAAGTAATTCATTGTTGGATAAAATCGACTGGACTCCTGGAGTTTATGCATTAGATAATGAAAATGACAGAACCAAATTTGTTCAAATAAAAGAAATAATAGCTCCAACTACCAAACCACTTTCAGAGAATATGGGACAAGCTACTTCAGATTATCAAACGAAGTTAGAGCGAGAATGGATAGAGAGTTTAAAATCAAAATATCCTGTAAAAGTCTACGATCAAAACGTTAAAAGATTATATAATTAGTGTCGAGCTCAATTCATATAGCATTTATACTATCACTGTGTGCGCTGCTGAGCTGCAGTGCTCCAGAAACAGAATCGAATGTTTTGGCGGAAGCTTACGGCAATAAGCTATATGCGGATGAATTAAATGAGTTGATCGGTGAATCAGTTACCCAAGAGGACAGCGTTTTTATAACCCAAGAGTACATTAACCAATGGCTTAGCAAGCAGGTGCTTTTGCATAAAGCGGAAGAAGTATTAAGTGAGGTAGAAAAAAACAAAGAAAAGCAATTGGAAAATTATAAAGCAGATTTGCTAACGTTTGAAGTCCTAAATAAACTTGCCACACAATTAGTAGACACCAGCTTTGAAGAGTCAGAGCTTGAAGAATATTACGACGAGAATGAAGAAGATTTTGAGTTGGCTCAAAATATTCTAAAGATTAATTTTTTTAAAATCCCAGAACAGACCAATGGCGTAAGTAAACTTTGGGATAAATTTAAAAAAGACGATAAGGCAGTTTATGCTCAGTTAAAGAGCATAAGCGAAAAGCGAGGAAACTATTACGTGGACAAAACGAATTGGGTCTATTTTGATGACATTCTGAAGGAAATACCCATTACCACCTACAACCAAGAAAATTATTTGAACAATAATAAGTTTATTCGATTTAACGATAACGGATATACCTATTTCATCAAAATAATTGATTTTAAAATACGTAGTGATAAGTCTCCTTTCTCGCTTGAAAGACAGAATATTAAGGATTTATTAATTATGAAACGTCAGCAAGAAATGGTGAAAGAAATTGAAACTAAATTGATAGACGAGGCGTATAACAACAAAGAGATTAAAAGATTTTGAGACCAATAATAGTAGCCATAATACTTACGGCAAGCCTAGCCGCATCAGCACAAACTATACGAGTGCTAGATGAGATAGTTGCCGTAGTGGGAGAGAATATAGTGATGAGTTCTGACCTAGAAGCAGAATATGCACAAGCCAAAAAGGACATGGATGTGTACGAGGGCGATTTAAAATGTGAAATTCTAAATCAGCTGGTCATTCAAAAACTATACTTGCACA
This sequence comes from Chitinophaga pinensis, assembly GCA_945890595.1. Lineage (GTDB taxonomy): Bacteria > Bacteroidota > Bacteroidia > NS11-12g > UBA9320 > UBA9320. Next base: position 6,186 of record CAMDCQ010000030.1, on the reverse strand, counting down.
AGGCGGCAGTAGACAGCGTTTATGCTTCTGAAGACAGAGTAAATGACGAAGTTGAACGCAGAATCCAATATTACGCAAGTCAAATAGGGGGAGAAAAAAAGCTCGAACAATATCTCGGAAAAACCATCGCCGAATACAAAGCGCAAATGCGTCCTAAAATTGAAGATCAAATTGTATCTCAGCAAATACAGCAAGGACTTACCACTGCCGTGAAGGTGTCTCCAACGGATGTGCGTAATTTTTTCGCCAATATCCCGGAGGATAGCTTACCTGATTTTGGAACAGAAGTAGAGCTGGCCTTGATTACTATGAAACCAAAACCAAGTCAGTATGCCAAAGAATATGCCTTGGAGCAAATTACCAAAATAAAAGCAGACATAGAAAAAGGAACGTATTCTTTTGAATATGCGGCCAAGTCAAATAGTGACGACAAAGGGTCGGCTGTCAACGGAGGTGAATTGGGTTATTTTGCCCGTGGTCAAATGGTTGGTGCTTTTGAGCGTGCCGCATACAAGCTAGAGCCAGGTAAAGTTTCGGATATTGTAGAAACAGAATATGGGTATCACATCTTACAACTGATAGATCGAAAAGGTGAAAAAGTGAATGCTAGACATATTCTTATAAAACCCCTAATCGTAAATAGTGATTTGGTGTCGCTCAAGGAAAAAATGACTTCGTTAATCACGGATGTTAAAAACGAGAAAGTAACCATGTGCCAAGTCGCATCTGAATTTAGTACCAATGCAGCAACAAAAGATAATTGTGGTTTTTATGCAGATCCAAGCACAGGTTCTCAGCAAGTGCCTGCAGATGCTTTAGACCCGCAAACAAAATCTAAAATGGAGCAAATGAAAGAAGGAGATTTTTCAATACCTGAACAATTTTTGGATGTCGACGGAACGGTTGGATATAAGTTTTACTACCTACGTAAAATAGTACCTGCGCATCAAGCTAATCTAAAAGATGATTATCAAAAAGTACAAACCTTAGCCACAGAACAAAAACAAGCAGAAGCAATCGAAAACTGGGTTGCCGACTATAAAAAAGGGGTTTATATATGGTTGGATGCTAAATATGTGAAATGTCAGGAATTAGCAGGTTGGAAAGGGCTAGATAAATAACATGATAGATTTTTCGGACGATAAAAAAGCAGCAGACGCACTAGCACTAAAGGTGCAAGAGCTCAAAGCCGAAATAGGTAAGGTAATCATTGGGCAACATGAGGTTATCAATGGAGTAATTACGAGCATTATTAGTAACGGTCATGCGCTGCTTATCGGCGTACCAGGTCTTGCTAAAACCTTGCTCGTAAAAACCATCAGCGAAGCGCTGGATATGAGTTTTAACCGTATTCAATTTACACCTGACCTTATGCCTAGCGATATAGTAGGCTCTGAAATATTGGATGACAGTCGTAACTTTAAGTTCAATAAAGGTCCTGTATTTGCCAATATTATTTTGGCAGATGAAATAAATCGTACCCCTCCCAAAACGCAAGCGGCTCTGCTTGAAGCCATGCAAGAAAAAACCGTAACGGTATCGGGTACAGAGTATCGTTTGCCAAAACCGTTTTTCGTATTAGCCACACAAAATCCTATTGAGCAAGAAGGAACGTATCCGTTACCAGAGGCACAGCTGGACCGTTTTATGTTCAATATGATATTAGACTATCCCACTTTTGAGGAGGAAATAAATATTGTAAAGGCAACCACAAGCTCACAGTCCATTAACGTAAATAAGATTGTGTCTCAAGAAGAGATAATCGGTTTTCAAAATCTGGTACGAAAAGTTCCGGTTTCTGACAACGTGTACGAATATGCGGTGAAGCTAGTAGCTAAAACAAGAGCTGGCAGAAGTCTAGCATCCCCTTTGGTAAACGACTACATAGAATATGGAGCAGGACCAAGAGCCTCTCAATACCTTATAATTGGAGCTAAAGCAAATGCCTTAATCAATGGCAAATATTCTCCAGATATAGAAGATGTGCAAGCCGTTGCTAAACAAGTACTGCGGCATAGAATGGTACGTAATTACAAAGCAGAAGCAGAGGGAGTTTCAGCAGATCATATCATAGAAAGTATCTATTAGTACATTAATGAATAACTATTTCGGGGAATGATTTATACGGTAATAGACATAGAAACTACCGGAGGATCACATGGCAATCGAATTACCGAAATTGCGGCGGTAAAAACGGATGGGGTTCAGATCTTGGCTAGATATGAAACGCTGGTAAATCCAGAAATATTCATTCCTAAATCCATTACATTACTCACAGGCATAACCAATGCAATGGTTCAACAAGCACCTTTGTTTGAAGATATCGCAGATGATTTAGCAGCCTTTATAGACAATACCATTTTTGTAGCGCATAACGTAACTTTCGATTATGGTATTATCAAAAACCACTTTGAGGATTTAGGATATACGTTTAACAAGAAAAAATTGTGTACGGTGAGATTAGCTAGAACGGTATTGCCCGGATATGCATCGTATTCACTAGGTAAACTATGTACTGATTTGGGTATCGAAAATCACAGCAGGCATAGAGCTATGGGCGATGCGATGGCCACAGTAGAACTTTTTCATCATATCATTACCCAAGACAAAGAGGATTTTATTTTTCTGTCTCTTAACCAACTCAGTGGAGAAGCCTCGTTGCCCCCTAATCTACCAAAAGAAGAATATGAAAAATTACCTGAAACAGCAGGTGTATATTACTTGTTAGACGAAGATTTGAAGATTCTGTATGTGGGTAAGGCTAAAGAAATAAAAAAACGAATCTCAACTCATTTTACAGAAAGCTCGCGCAACAAAGCAGAGCTACTTAGGAAAATATATCATGTAAGCTATCAAGAAACGGGTAATGAACTTGTGGCGTTATTGCTTGAAAGTGATGAAATTAAAAAACATTATCCACCGTATAATAAAGCGCAAAAGCATAAGTCTAACGACTACCATGTGTGTTATTATGAAGGACAAGATGGTGTACTTCGTGTAGATGTTTTTTTACAAAAATTTGCTAAGAATAGTATACAAAGTTTTAGCTCGATGGTAATGGCTAAAGACCATTTGTATAAGCTCGTTGAGAACACAAAACTATGCCCTAAGTATACAGGATTAGAACGTACCAAAGAGACCTGTTACTTGGGAAGTGCATGTGCGCTATGCAGTGGCACAGAGACCGTAGAAAAGTACAACCAAAAGGTTATGGCAGCTACACAAACTTCGCAAAACAAACGAAATGTGTATGTAGTAGGACCCGGAAGAACCAGAGAAGAAAAAAGTGTGGTGCGTATTGTGGATGGCGATTATACGGGTTTTGGGTTTATAGCAGAGGATCTAAGTATAAGTCAAGAAGACTTGCACGATTGCATTAAGCCGTTTAAAAACAATAACGATATCAAACGAATCCTAAACGGATTTTTTGCGCAGCCTATTCCCAAAATTTTTAGGCTAATAAAAATAGAAGAATTCCTCTAAAAATCTTCTGAATACTTCCCTATTTCTTTATCCGTTCCGGTATAGACTGTTTTTATATAAAAGACACCTTTATCTTGCTTGCTCTGTATTCTTATGCTCGTGTACTTAGACCCATTTATAGCTTCCCATTCTGCAGGAAAATAGGATTGAAAAATATTCCGTGTTATCTCTACTGTAGCATTTAGATTCAGGTATTTTTCTGGGATATTCGTAAATGAGGTTTGACCACTGTTGTCTTTAACACGTATCGTGTAATTCCCTTGGTCTACTTTAGGTAGTGTCAAATCTCCCTTGCTTAAAGGTTGAGAAATAAAATCATCTGCATTCGCCAGCGCTTCTATTCCTCCTGTGGAACCAACGCCTAAAAAATCAGAAGTATACGAAATTGTAGCGGTGTTTGGTAGTCCAGCAATATCGGTGATAGTATGGATATAAACCTGTTCTTCTGCTTGACAACCAAGTATTAAAAACGAAAAAATAAAGAGCAATCTAAAAAAATAAGTCATCCTATTTTTTCTTTCGACTGTCTTTAATGCTGCAACCGATAGCTTTTGTAGTTGTTACTTTAATGTCAGTTCCAGCAATTAGTGCATTTACGGCGTCTTCTGCATATCGTTCAGTCACATCTTCCGGATTGGCATAGTTGTTATCAATAGCGCCAATATACTTTACGATGTTTTTGCCATTTTCTTTATGTAAAATAAAAATATGAGGTGTTTTAGTGGCGCCAAATAGCGGATATACATCTTGTTTCTCGTCTAGCAAATAGGGGAAAGTGTATCCTTTGGTGCTAGCTAATTTTTTCATCTCCTCCATTCCGTCTTCAGGTACTAAGGCTGGATCATTGGGGCTTATGGCAATTACAGGGTATCCAAGTGAAGCGTATTTAGCATCCAGGTCCATAATACGTTGCTCGTAGGCTACAGCGTATGGGCAATGATTGCATGTAAAAGTGATTATAAATCCTTTGGCGTTTGGGTAATTAGCTAAGCTCACCATTTTGTCATCTATATTCTTTAGGTTAAAATCAGACGCTTCGTCACCAATGGCGTACCCTTTAGGTGCAACGTCCTCGGTTGTATTAGCTATTTTAGGGGTAGAATCAACTGGTTTGAACGCTGAAAGCGCAACTGCAGTGATGGCGATAAATAACAGGGTTATTTTTTTCATGTGATTATAAATGTTGTTGTATGATGGTGTTTAATTCTTCTTTAGTTAGCTGACCTTCTGTAAAGTGCAGTTTTTGTCCATTTTTATAAAATACGGTTGCAGGGATAGCTCCACTCCAGGTAGAATCAACCGCAGAAATCCAATAGTTCATTCGCTTATTATCATCTAAGAGATAAACGTCATTATCTATATTGAGTTTTGTTATCATTTGAGCTACATCAGTTTCGAGAAGTTCGGCTTTATCCAAGGAGACTAGTATCATTTGAAATGGTGCTTGATTTTCATAGGCGCTGCTTACTTCCAAAAAGTGAGGAAGCTCTTCTATGCAGGGTCTGCACCAGGTTGCCCAGAAATTAACTACATATAGTTTGTCGTCGTTTTTTTCTATAATTTCTTTTAGCTGATCGTAATTCACTGATGCTCTAACCGGAGGTAGTTTAGTTCTGTGTGTGGCAGAACTCAGTAAAAAAACGAAAGCTATGAGCGTGTATAATTTCATATTTTTATTTTAATAACGACTTTTTTAACGCGAGCGGGTTCGTCTAGTTGTATGCAAGGCAAGTGAATGTCATCTGGAAAATAGACGCCAAACATCCCCTCTTCAAAAAGCATGAAAGAGTAATTTTCTTCGTCATAACTGGCGTAATCTTTTTCAAGATCCACTGAGGTAGCGACGTGGTCTGTTTTGGTTACCAAACCCATTAACTCTTTACCCTCTATAATGTACTGAATGTCAATGTATTTAAAATGGCTTTCCATTAGAGCCTCTTCCTCACTTTTGGTGTCATACTCTTGCACTAATGCAAAAATAAGGTCTCCGTCTAGCTCATATTTACCTGATGGGAGGTTAACCAAATCCGTATTTTTAAGATAGTCAAAAGCCATAGCAAATCTGGGGTTAATACCTGAGTACAAGGAAGCATTTTCTATTTTATCAATGATCATTTGATGGCAAATTATTTCGAACGGCTAAGATACACGAAAAATGTAACTGTCAGCCTCAAATAAGCCTAAATTAACCAATAATGACAGACTGGTTATAAAGACGGCGTATGTTAATGCCGTTCTTTTTTCGTTTCTTCTACCTGTTGATATACCGGCGAAGTACTATAAAAACAGGTACGAGCGCTGTGTATGCTATAAAAAAGGGAAGAACGTAATTGACTAATCCTACAGAGAGCATTACCGCCATTAATAGCATTTGAGATCCTAAACCTAGCAAAGAAATGCAGGACATAAACCAATTGGGGAATTTTTGATTTTTAGGAGCTTGTCGATCTGCATAATAAATGGTTTGATCAAATCCTCTGTAGAGTATATTGAATATGGTGTAGAGCAAGTTGACGTATTTTTGTTTTTCGCCGGGGAATGCAATAGGTGCATTTTTTTCGTTGATACGACTGGTATTATCACCGTCAAATTCATTTCGCAAGATGACGTAGTAATAGTTGTAAAGCGTTCCTTGCAGTTGAATGCCTAAAAAAGCCAGTACAGCTATAAATAGGGGGCTTTTGGTGGTGTAGCTTATACTTA
>CAMDCQ010000029.1 GCA_945890595.1 Chitinophaga pinensis | reverse complement strand
AGCTAGGAAATGACGAGCAGCGCACGCTTTTACTGAACCAAGCCAGTAGCACCTACAATGTAGACATCAACTTATATGACATAAATGGCAATTTAGTAAGCAGTACCAAACCCTATCTAACAGCAAATGAAATTCTTAGTTTTCAAATGAATCCAAAAGCATTTGAAGCATTAAAAAAAGATAAAAAATCTCAACTCTTGGCGCAAGAAGAATTAGAAGGATCAGATTTTCTAAGTGCATATATCCCGCTTTTAGACAGCAGAAATGAAGTCATAGGATATTTAAACACACCTTTTTTTGCTAAAAATGAAGAACTTAATAAGCAAATTTCAAATCTGGTAATGAATATCCTGAATATCTATTTTTTGCTAATTATTGGGGGTATTATCTTGACATACTTTATATCTAGGCAAATATCTAAACCGCTATTACTTATTCGTCAAAAAATAGCAACAACCGTTCTTCTAGGCGAAAATGAAATGATAACCTACGATCGTGATGATGAAATAGGACAGCTGGTAAAGCAGTACAACAAAATGGTCTTGGAGTTACAAGAAAGTGCCAATCAGATGCTGGAAACAGAAAGAGAAGATGCTTGGCGTGAGATGGCCAAGCAAGTAGCTCATGAAATAAAGAATCCGCTTACTCCTATGAAGTTAAGTGTACAGCACTTACAACGTGCGTATAAAAGCGGTCCCAGCGAAAAGTTAGATACCCTATTTACCAAAACCAGTAAATTACTCGTTGAGCAAATAGACAGTTTGAGTAACATGGCCAGCGAGTTTAGTGATTTCGCTAAGATGCCAGAGGATAAGTTTGAAACCTTTAACATCTCCAAAATAATGAAAGGCACTATTGACCTTTTTAAACAGTCAGAAAATATCGATTTTCGCTCCAAAGTAGCGCCAGAAATGTATGTAAATGCCGATCCTGAGCAAGTACGGCGTATATTCAATAACCTTATAAAAAATGCTATTCAAGCAATACCTGAGAATAAGCAAGGTACTATAGAAATAGAGTTAGTTGGATTAAAAAAGAGTGTTAAAATTACTATAAAAGATAATGGATCAGGTATCTCCGAAGCAAATTACAGCAAGGTTTTTGTACCTAATTTTAGTACCAAAAATTCAGGTATGGGACTAGGATTAGCCATTTGTCGAAAAATCACTGAATCCGCTAACGGTAACATATCGTTTGTAAGTGAAGTTAATAAAGGAACCATTTTTACTGTAACGCTACCCCGTATTGAAAACAATTAAAATTCTACTCGCAACACTTTTATTCTGGGCCTGTGATAATCCTGTTCAGAATCAAAATTTTAACCAAATAGTAAAGAAGAAAGAATACACTGCTTTAATGTTTATAGCACCTGATTGCCCGTTGTGTATGAAGTTAGCACCCACTTTCTCTGCGCTGTCAGACTCTTTTCCTGATGTACAATTCTTAGCGGTATACAGCGGGATGTATTACGAACCTATGGAAATCAATATGTTTGCCACAGAGACGCAATTAAAATCTCCTATTTTTAGGGATTATCACTATGAAGTAGCACATCAATTAAATGCAGAAATTACACCTGAATTTTTCTTAATCGATAGTAATTCCAACATTTTGTATCAAGGTATGTTGGATGATAGAGCCGAAGTAATAGGCACCTACAAACAAACTTGGAGCCATCATTACTTAAGAGACGCCATAAAGGCCAGCCTGGCTAAAAACCCAATTAGAGTGAAGAAGACTGACGCCGTGGGATGCGTATTGGAATACTGATTATTGTCTGATTACACAATCGCAATTGGTATCAATATAGCCTCGCTTACCGTCAGCTGTGACACAAGCGTCTTTAAAATTCATACCTAATTCAGGACAGTCAAATCGTTTATCGGTTTCTTTAGTTACGCAATTACAGTTGGCATCTACATAGCCTGTTTTACCATCTCTGGTTTTACACGCATCTTTAAAGTTTAAACCTAATTCAGCACAATCAAATCGCTTATCGGTTTCTTTAGTTACACAATTACAGTTGGCATCTACATACCCTGTTTTACCATCTCTGGTTTTACACGCGTCTTTAAAGTTTAAACCTAATTCAGCACAGTCTTTCTTATCCTTATCGTTATTTTCTCTTTGTTTAAGGCGGTCTCGAATATCCTTAAAATCTACTTTATCGGTACAGCCTGCGTACAAAAATGCTCCTGAAATAAGTATGAGTCCTAGTATTATTGTGTTTTTCATGGTGGGTTACGTTAACCCAAAAATAGCATAAATAACCAAAAATAAAATAGCACCCTTATTTTTTGAGGTAGGTGCCTACGTGTCTAGCCTTTTTTTCTTCGTAGATATCATCTATTTTTACCAAAATCATAGTCTCTTCTACATCCCCAAAATCCGGATTTATAGCGGTGCCAAATGATTTCATGGTTGGAGACAAACTCATATAGCTATTGATGAGCGGCGGAATATTTTCGCCACGTTCACGTACAAAACTGTTTAGTATCTTATGTGCTTCTTTATACTCAAGACCGTCTATACTCTTTTTAAAAGCTGTTATATCGGTAGTAATCCCTTGACCGTTTAAAGGTCTAACCAATTCATCAGGATCTGGAAAAAAATACTCCATAAAATACATTAAGGCGTCACGAGCTTCTGTATTGTAACTGGTATACATGGTAACTTTACCTGAATAATATTGAATATGCGGAGTATCTACCACAATAGCCCCTAGCCCATCCCAAAGATTATCCAACGCAAAAATTCCTTTGCGCGAGCCCGCACTAGGTTGAAAATTTGGCTGCACCCAACTTCTACCTAGCTCAACCGTATCAGCCAAATAATGCTGTTTAAAGTCTTCCGAAAAAGTGAAATAATGTCTTGTTGATAGTGCAATAGGATTGGTTCCTACTACTTTTGCACAATCTATAAATCGATAACCTCCAATAATTTCTTGCGCCTCAGGAGCCCAAACAATTAATTGTTCATAGCAATTTTCTGTAGTATCAAATTCATCAATATCTAGCGATTTACCAGTACCTCCTCCTGCACTTGCAAATGTTATCTCACGCAACCTCCCTATTTCCCGCATGATGTTAGGGCTATTGTGATGATTAACAATATAAATATCGTTGTTACCTTTATTGGTTTTGCGCACAAACCGATCTGGAGGTAATTCACTTTTAATCACTTCCAGAGGGACAGCTGGCGCTATGTAATCTAGGTTTATACTCACGTTGATTTCAGACTATATGCTTTTCTTTTTATGTCTTGTGCCAATTCTGTATCCTTTAGATCAGGGTCTAAATCCTGAGGATAAATAGGCTCGCCAAAGATAATTTTAATAGTTGTATTTTTTTGCTTAAAAAGTTCATTGACCAAATAAAGCATTTCAATATTGGCCTTTATACCCAATTTTTCACGAAGATTACTCAGGTTATAAAAGAAGTTACTCAGTTTACCATCAATAATTACAGGTACAATCGGCACATTGTGTTTTCTGGCCCTGGTGACAAACGTTTTTTTCCATTCCAGATCCTCAATAACGCCATTTTTACGGCGACTCACCAAACCCGCAGGGAATATCACCACCGACTCATCATTTGCTAAAACTGAGTCTACGTTCTTGAGTGAAGGAACAGCCGTAGCACCCATTTTATTAACCCCTACAAAAATATCTTGCATAGGCTTTAGATTAAGTAAAATGTCATTGGCTATAAATTTTATATCACTTCTGTAATGGCTAAATTGATCAATAAATGCAAGCGCATCCATTCCACCCAAAGGATGATTACTTGCAAATGTTACCCCACCTGTTTTAGGTGCATTTTCAATCCCTTCTATAATGGCCGTGATATTAAATTCTTTAATCACATTTCGGCAAAATTGCACGCCATTAACACCCTCATTGTCTCGTATTATGCGGTTTACTTCATCTTGCCACAGAATTTTTTTAAGATAATTAAGTATAAACTTAGGAAGTCGTTTCAGTAATTTCGGGTTCTTATCCGCTATAATCTTCTCTATATCTATAAACTTTTTTGTCATAAAGTTTGCGAAAATAGCCCATTACTTGACTTTAAAAATAAAAGCCAAGCATCGACGTTTGTTTTTTTTAAACTATACCCTTATTTTGTGTGTTTTTAAGAGTAACTCTAGTCAGCCTTAACATAGTACAAACCCGCAATTCCCGCACACCTAGCCTTCAAAGTTTTACCTCATTTATTTTGCATCCGTCCAACTAAACAACTTAACAAGACTACTTGTCCCTTTACGTTTACTTCAACTCCTTTTTAATTAAAAAAAACAGCGATTTAAAAAGACTTCTTTCCCCCTCAGCGTTAAGGACTAACTAGAAGTACTATATTCGGCACACTGAAATGAAAGAAGCGATTTTCTTGGTATTAGCAGCTAGCATCTTTTGGCTGGCAGCGTGCACTCCAAAAACTAATCTCACATACACGCAAGATATTGCGCCTATAATCTATCAAAATTGCACACCTTGCCATAGAAGCGGCGGTGCAGCGCCATTTTCACTTACGGAATATCAGCAGGTCTTTAGAAAGAAAAAAACCATCTTAGCAGTTACTCAAAGTGGACTTATGCCGCCTTGGCCAGCTGACCGCAACTACAGTCACTTTTTAGGAGAACGGTTCTTAAGCGACTCGGATAAAGATAAATTGAAAAGATGGATAGAAGGGGGTGCACCAGAAGGCAACTTATCCCTTTTACCCAATTTACCACCTTACCCTGAATTTAGTTTAATTGGGAAGCCTGACACTACTCTGTGGTTTGACAGTATTTTAATAAAAGGAGATAGTAAAGACAAATTTTATATCGCAACATTGCCCATAGAATTATCCGAAAATAGGTTTGTGCGGGCAATGGAATTTTTACCCAATCAAAATAACTTGGTACATCACATGAACGGTCGGTTACTCAATTATTATGAAGGTAAAAAGGCTAACATCAAAAGCGGTAAAAGGCTGTTGAATCTAGAAACCAGTGAAGACGATTATGTACAACAATTTAATGCTTTAAATCTAGCCAATGACGATGGCAGCAGACCCTCCCAAATTAACTCCGCCACCAATTATCTCCCAGGGGTGCAAGCACAGTTATATCCGGAAGGAATAGGCGGATTTACTATACAAAAAAAATCTATACTCCTAGCTGACGATATACATTTCGGCCCTATACCTCAAGATAAATGGGACCACAGCAGGGTTAATATTTTCTTCAGCAAAACTCCTCCCAAACGCCCAATTAACGAAGTTATGATGGGAACTAATGGTGTGACTAAAATTATTCCCCCTTTGGTTATACCTGCAAATCAAATTACAACACATACTACTTTCTTGAAAATCCCCCAAGATATTAGTGTTCTTACCATCAATCCTCACATGCATTTATTAGGTAAGAGCTTTAAGGCGTATGCACTTACCCCAAATCAAGATACAATCCGACTAATAAGCATACCCAAGTGGGACTTTAGGTGGCAATACTTTTATACCTTTCCAAAAATGCTTAAGATCCCAGCACAAAGTGTGATCTATGTAGAAGCAACTTTTGATAACACCAATCATAATTACAATAATCCCCATAATCCTCCAAAAGAAATACGAGAGCGACTTGACAATGGAGGAGCCGGTATGCGCACTACGGATGAGATGCTTCAATTTATAATCTCTTGGCTCCCTTACCAAGTGGGCGATGAAAAAGTAAGTTTAGCGCCTAACTAAATCTATGTTGCTAACCTCTCTTATCAAAAATAAATAGGTTGAGGCATAACACCTAAACCATAAGTCGCCCATCAACAGCTAGAAGTGTCGCAAATCATCTTACTGGTAAAATGTGTCGGTGACGTATAAAATTATGAATACGCTAATTGGTATGTATGCAACAGCTTTACAATAAACCTTTGAGTAAGGTTTTCATACTAACTTCCTGACTAATGATGTGCTCTAGTTCGGCGATTGCTACACGGCGTTGTTCCATACTGTCTCTAAATCTCAGTGTTACCGAATTATCCGTCAAACTATCATGATCTACCGTAATGCAAATAGGCGTACCAATGGCATCTTGTCTTCTGTATCGTTTGCCTATTGCGTCTTTTTCTTCATAAAAGCAATTAAACTCTAAGCTTAAGTCTTTCATTATTTTCTTAGCAATTTCGGGTAAGCCATCTTTTTTCGTTAACGGTAAAATAGCACATTGATAAGGAGCTAAAGCTGCAGGTAATTTTAATACCGTTCTGCTATTCCCATCTCCTAAATCTTCTTCTTGCAATGAGTTACTCATAAGCACCAAGAACATTCTATCTAAACCTATACTGGTTTCTACCACATACGGAACATAACTCTCATTTGTCTCATTATCAAAATATTGGAGTTTTTTACCGGTAAATTCTTCGTGTTGCTTTAAATCAAAATCAGTACGAGAATGGATACCTTCTACCTCTTTAAATCCAAATGGGAAATCATATTCAATATCTACCGCTGCATTAGCATAGTGCGCCAATTTTACATGGTCGTGATATCTGTATTTACCGGCATCCGTACCTAAATTCTTGTGCCACTTTAGTCTGTGTTCTTTCCAATACGCATACCATTCCATTTCAGTACCAGGACGCACAAAAAATTGCATTTCCATTTGCTCAAATTCTTTCATACGCATGATGAATTGGCGAGCAACTATCTCATTTCTAAACGCTTTTCCGGTTTGTGCTATTCCAAACGGGATTTTCATTCTGCCTGTTTTTTGCACGTTTAGGTAGTTAACAAAAATCCCTTGAGCCGTTTCGGGTCTCAAGTAAATTTGACTTTCGCCATCTGTAGCACTCATTTGTGTGCTGTACATCAGATTAAATTGACGAACATCTGTCCAATTTTTACTGCCACTCACTGGGCAAGCTATCCCTAATTCAAGAATTAGATCTCTCACTTTATCCAGCTCACCGCTTTCCAATCCTTCCTTTAATTTGACGTCAATTTCTGCAATGGTTGCATTGTTACGTGCTATATTAGGATTAGTGGCTACAAACTGTGCCTCATCAAAAGTATCACCAAATCGCGCTTTGGCTTTGTCTATTTCTTTTTGATTTTTAACCCTGTATTTTTCTTGATATTCTTCAATCAAAACATCTGCTCGGTAACGTTTTTTCGAGTCTTTATTATCAATCATGGGATCACTAAAACCATCTACGTGACCACTGGCTTTCCATACCTTAGGAGCCATAAATATGGAGGCATCTATTCCTACTATATTTTCGTGCAATTGCACCATGCTCTTCCACCAGTACTCGCGTATATTTTTCTTAAGCTCTACTCCATTTTGACCATAGTCATAAACAGCTGCGAGGCCATCGTATATTTCACTACTTGGAAAAACAAAACCGTACTCTTTGCAGTGGGAAATAACGTTTTTAAAATGCTCTTCAGACATATTTCTTTAATGTGGTGCAAATATTAGCTTTAGCACTTTGATATGCTAATATAAGATTCACTTATATGTTAAATCTGGTCTTTTATAAAATACAAGCATAGTGTATATCTAAATTTAGGATAACTTTGGTCAACAATGGAGAAGATAGTCTTAAAACCGTGCAGTGAAAATTGGGATAAAATGACACCTACAGACCAAGGTAGACATTGTGCCAAATGCGATATGACTGTGCATCAGGTTGATACTATGAGTAATGTAGAAGTAATGCAAAACTGGCATCTGCACAATGGGGAATTTTGCATAAATATACCTAAAGAACGCGCACTCGCTGATTACAGCAAATGGTATCTCAATTGGAAATATACTGCGACAACTGTCCTATTTACGGTTTGGCTAAGTGCAAAACAAATGGTGGCTAAAGCACAAGAAGTGGCAGTAAACTACGCTAACAATAGTAAAGATTCTAAGATTAGCAAGTGCCATATAAAAGGTGTTGTGATAGATAGTATTCAAAATAGCACTCCAGTAGCCTTTGCTCTGATTCGAGTTAAGCTACCGGATGGAATCATAAAAAAGTCGTATACGGACGCTTTGGGCAAATTTAATATTACAATAACGCAAGAATATAACAACACAGATACTATTACGCTTTATTGCGATATGGTGGGCTATGAGTCCGTTTTCATTAACACAATTATAAAAGACACGGTCGACGCAGAAGTATTTATGAGTCAAAATCATATATGCCTGAAGGAAGCGGTAATACTGGTTAAAAAATCAACTATGATGATGAGGGGAACTATTACGCACAAGCACTATTCCGGCATACCCGTAAATACCAGAAACGAAATTTACAAAAAAGAGTTATTTGATAATTACGATACTAAAACATTTTATAGTGACGATATAGAACGAATGAATCTTGGCAGATAACTTATTGGGAGACAAGTGCACTTAAGTTAAATTTCAAACCATCATGCTACCCATTACAACTACTTTTTAAGAATAAAAGTTTTCTTTTGCTAGATTGAAATTAGTTAAAACAGATTTCTTAAAAAATGCGAGCATGCTATTTAGCGGTTCGTTTGTAGCGCAAGCCATTGCATTTGGAGCGATGATTTTTTTGGGCAGACTATACAGCCCTGTTCAATTTGGTGAGTTTGAAGTGTTATTTAAACTAAGTGCCATTATCGTTGCTATTGCGGGCTTGCGATATGAACTCGCCATTGTGGTAGAAGAAAACACGATGCAAGCACAAGAAGTTACACGGCTCACTTTATTCATAAACCTAGGAATAAGTATAGGCTTATTGTTATGCATCGCACTGTTTAAAAACCACATTGCGGGGTTACTCAAACTGGATAACGCAGTTCTGCTTTACACCGTTCCTTTTATAGTTTGGCTCAGCAGCAGCACGGAAACGATAACAGGATGGCGTAACCGAAACAAGGAATACACTACTATTTCAACCAATCGCGTAGCGGCTTCCTCAAGCAGCGTTGTTTACAAACTAAGTCACCCCTATCTTTTTACGGCGGTATGCAATGGACTGCTTGTTGGACATATTCTGGGACAAGTTATTTCAATAATTCAAATCTCTCGAAATCTGCCATTTAGGTTGTTTGAAACTACGCGTAAAAAACTGATTACTGTTTTCAAGAACTATAAATCCCTAGCCTTGTTAAGCTCACCAGCTGCGCTCATTAACATACTGGCTACGAGTATGCCCACATTCTTAATTACCATTTACGATAGCACAGAAGCCACAGGACATTTTGCCAATGCCTACAAACTTACCTACTTGCCACTTGGGATGATCGCCGCCGCTTTAGGACAAGTTTTCTTTGAGCGCATATCACGGATAAAAAATAACCAGGAAGAGACCGCTCAAATGGCGCACCAACTTTTTAACTTGATGTTTGCAATTGCTATCATTCCGATCGTTGTACTGGTGGTATGGGGAGATAACATTGCTCCATTGATACTCGGTGCTCAATGGGCCGAAGCAGGAAAATACATTCAAATCACCATCCTATTTTACTTTGCCATGTACTTAACCACTTCGTTTTCAAGCGCATTGGTTATTTACGATAAGCTCAACGTTCAGTTGGTGTATAACATCCTATTCTTGCTAGGTACTTTTTCAGCGCTTTATTTTGGATATACCGTGGGAGGCGATACACAACGTGCTCTTGCATGGTTTACTGTAGTAGGTATCGTATTACGCGTTATTATCCTCAACTATTTCTTTTACCTGTTTGGCAAAAACTTAATCGCAAAGACCATATTTGCAATACTAATAACCACTGTACTTGTATGGATTGGTTTTGGGATAAAAGAGGGATTTTAATTAAAACACATTGGGCCTACTTAAGAATATACTAGAACGATTAGATGACAATGTGCTTAAAGCTGTTGTAAAATGGCTCTGGCCACAATACAAAAGACCACGATTTGGCTATATGAAAAACTATCAAGTATTACAACGCTACTTTATCTCACAAAAAATATTGCGTATAAACGGAAAAGTGCCTTGGCCTGCAGATTTCAGAAGCAGGATTGTAGGTTATGAAAATATTACCAAAGGAATTTGTAGTGATCCCGGAGACAATCCAGGTATATACATAAATGCAACTGGTGGTTTAAAAATAGGCAACAACGTAAATATTGGGCAGAACACCACCATTACCACGACCAATCATTATAAATACGACCACCGCAAAACAAGCCACACCAAAGGAGTTACAATTGGCAATAACGTGTGGATAGGTGCTAATGTTAGCATTGTAGCTGGCACCAACATTGGCGATAATGTGACTATTGGCGCGGGTTGCTTTATTTCAGGTGAAATACCGAGTAATCAAACGGTAATACTAAAGGCGGAGAACTTGAATATCATCCCCAAAACAAAAGCATATGAGTGGGATTGCACGCAAGACGAATTAGGCTAGGTTGTCTCATATAATGCTTAACTCACACCTACCAGAGAATTACAAAACCGGCACTTAATATTTTTTACAAAAGTTATATAGCGGAACTAAATAATAATGTTAGTTTTGCAGTCCTTTTTTAAACAAACGAAATGGCAAATCATAAAAGCACGCTAAAGAGAATAAGAAGCAACGAAGCTAAAACAGCTAGAAACAAGTATCAGCACAAAACGGCTAGAACTTGGATCAAAAAAGTACGTCTTTCTGAAGACAAAACTGAAGCTGACACTGTATTGCGTGAGACTTTTTCTAAACTTGACAAACTCGTTAAGAAAAACATCATTCATAAAAACAAAGCAGCGAACTTAAAAAGCAAATTAGCTAAACACGTAGCTAGCTTAGCTTAACTTTAGTTAAAATAAATATATTTGAAGCCTTGACGAAATCGTCAGGGCTTTTTACATTACACTTTTTCTTGACAGACTATGTTAGCATAAAAAACTGGGCCGAGGATGATAAACCTCGCGAAAAACTTACCTCCAAAGGCAGAGAAAACCTTAGTAATGCCGAATTATTAGGCATACTTATTGGCAACGGAACCAGAAGTAAATCTGCAGTAGACCTAGCTCGAGATATTTTACAAATCGCTCAAAATGACCTTGCCAAGTTAGCTACCCTAGGTATTAAAGATTTATGCAAAGTGAGTGGTATTGGTCCCGCTAAAGCCATCACCATCATTGCTGCTATCGAATTAGGAGGAAGACGCAAGCAGGCAACTGAAGTCACTAAATTTATTTCAAGTAGTAAAGACGCATACTCGTATTTTGGGCCACTTTTACAAGACAAACTGTACGAAGAATTCTGGATACTTTTACTGAAACAAAACAATGCGATAATAGGAGCTCACAAAATAAGTGAAGGTGGCATGGCAGGAACCGTTGCAGATCCTAAACGAATCTTTAAAGTAGCGCTTGAAAACAATGCTGCCCATATCATCTTATGCCACAATCACCCCAGCGGAAGTCTAAAACCAAGTGCTGCAGACCTTAAATTAACTCAAAAACTGGTAAGTGCCGGTAAACACCTCGATTTAGGCATTTTAGACCATGTCATAATTAGCCACAAGGGCTTTTATTCATTTGCAGACGAAGGGACAATGGAATAAAAGCAGACAAGATTTAAACAAGTTATCAAAATTCACTATTTCTCAACTTCTTAACATTCTCATTAGTAAAGAATAAATCTTCGTAATAATTACATAACGATATGATGATTGTCTCCTAACTGTAATATTTAAGGATTCGACATAATTTTGTTGCACTAAAATAAAAATCTACAAATTATGCTAAAACGAATCATTTTACCCGTCGTAGTTCTTGGCTTTCTATTGCTTAATATAAGCAGTTTTGGTCAAGGAAATACTACGTCTTCTATCACCGGAGAAGTTAAAACGAAAAGCGGTGCACAACTAATTGGAGCAGCAATAGTTGCCGTGCACACACCATCTGGAACCAAGTACGGAACCATATCGCGTGAAGACGGTCACTTTGACTTATCTGGCCTAAGAATTGGCGGTCCGTATACCATTACGGTTTCGTATTCTGGTTATGCATCAGACCAAGTTAGCGATGTGTACCTGCAACTGGGACAATCTTACAAATTCAAAGCAATTCTTGATGAAAACACCAGTGCGCTTTCAGAGGTTATTGTTGGTGCGGCAAAAAGTGGACTTAACAACAGCCAAACAGGTGCCGAGTCTATTATCGACGCAGACCAGATTAACAATTTACCTACCGTAAGCAGATCCATTGCGGATTTTGCAAGAGCTAATCCTATGACATCTGTAGACGGTGACAACGTACTTTCAGTAGCAGGAAATAATAACCGTTACAACTCTATCTTTATAGATGGTGCTGTTAACAATGACGTATTCGGACTTGCAGCTTCAGGAACAAACGGGGGTCAAACAGGAGGTTCACCAATATCGCTAGATGCTATTGATCAAATTCAACTAGTAGTAGCTCCTTACGATGTAACTATTGGTGGATTTGCAGGAGGCGGGATAAACGCAGTAACAAGAAGTGGAACTAACAAAACTGAAGCTTCAGTATATTCTCTTACAAGAAACCAAGGATTAGCGGGAAAAACACCAACAGACAATGCAGCTGTAACTCCTGAAAAATTAGCAGACTTCTCTGCAAATACCTTTGGTGCTAGAGTAGGTGGCGCTATCACAAAAGATAAATTATTTTACTTTGTCAGCATTGAAACTCAACGTCAAACTACACCTCAGCCTTTTAACTTTGCCGATTATACCGGTACTTCGTCTGCTTCACAAATAGACGCTTTCCGTAGTAAGTTGCAAAAAGATTACAACTACGATGCAGGTGGGTATTTAGACAACCCCGATGAACTTAACTCTAACAAAGTTTTTATTCGTTTTGACTATAACATGAGTCAAAAACACAAGTTAATGGTAAGACACAGTTATGCCTATAATGAACAAATTGATGCAAATCGCTCTTCTGCAAATGCCATCAATTTCTATAACAACGGTATCTTCTTCCCAAGTACTACGAATTCGAGTGCTGTAGAATTAACCTCACAATTGAGTAGCAATAAAACCAACAACCTAATCTTAGGCTACACGCGTGTAAATGACGATAGAGATCCAATGGGCGAGAATATGCCATACATCATTATCCGAGACGGTTCTGGAACTCTTAACGCTGGAAGTGAGCAATTCTCAACAGCGAATCAATTGAAACAAAACGTACTTACCCTTACCGACAACTTTAAAATATACAACGGTAAACACCAATTAACTTTCGGAACGCACAACGAGTTTTACAATATGTACAATCTTTTTGTTCGTCAAAATTATGGCGTATATACTTTCGACAGTCTTTCTGGTTTTATGAATAATCTTTCTGCTAGTGACTACGATAGAGGTTACTCATTAGTAGACAACTTAACTGGTGACGGATCTAAAGCTGCTGCAAGTTTCAACGCAATGCAACTTGGCTTTTACGCACAAGACGAATTCGCTGTAAATACTAAATTAAAATTAAGCGGCGGTCTTCGTTTAGACATTCCAATGTTCCTTACTCAACCTACCGATAACCAAGTTTTTAATGAAACTACTATCGCTGCTTTAGAAGCGGCTGGCAAGGATTTAGCTGGCGCTAAAGCTGGACAAGCTCCAAAAGCGCAAATGATGATCTCGCCAAGAATCGGATTTAACTACGATTTAAACGATGACAACAAAAACATAATACGAGGTGGTACTGGTATCTTTACAAGTAGAGTTCCTTTCGTATGGCCTGGAGGAATGTACACTAACAACGGTTACACTGTAGGTGGCGTATTTAACAAAAAGATACCTTACAACGGCGATTGGCAAAATCAACCAAATGCAACTGACTTAGGTGCTACAGATGCTGTTCCTAGCGGAGAAATGAACCTGTTTGTAGACAACTTCAAGTACCCACAAGTATGGAAAACAAGTGTAGGTTATGACAAAGCATTGACTAACGGCTTCAAAGTAAGTTTGGAAGCATTGTTTAATAAAACATTAAACAATATGGTGGCATATAACTTGAACGTTGCCAATAGCACCAAGAACTTAACTGGCGGTCCTGACGATAGAGCATTGTACAATAGAAGTGCTCCACTTGACAAAGCATACTCTTACATCATATTAGTAGACAACACCAACAAAGGGTACTCTTACAACCTATCAGCTCAAATTCAAAGAGCCGTTAAAGAAGGTGTTTCAGGAAGTCTTGCCTATACTTTTGGAGAGTCTAAATCTGTGAATGACGGTACTTCTTCTCAAAATTCAAGTAACTGGAGATATATGGAGAACGTTAACGGTAGAGATAGACTAGACGTTAGCTATTCAGATTTTGACATGGGACACCGCATATCTGGTTTTGTTGGGTACGCAAAATCTTACGCAAAAAACCATAAAACTGGTGTTTCTTTCTTCTATAATGGCCAGAGCGGCAGAAGATTCTCATACATCATTGCTAACGGAAGTCGTATGACCAATGAAAGTAGCGATAACAATGACTTGATATACATCCCTGCTTCTTCAAGCGATATCAACTTAGTAGATTACACTGCAAATGGTGTTACCGTTACAGCTGCTGAGCAATGGGCTGCACTAGACGGATTTATCAAAAATGATAAAGGGTTAAATGACAATAGAGGAGGTTATGCCAGCAGAAATGGCTCAAGACTTCCATTTACTTCTATTGTAGACTTCAGAGTATATCAAGATTTCTACATCACTTCTAATGGTAAAAAACACGATTTACAAGTGACTTTTGATGTATTTAACTTAACCAACATGATAAACAGTGAGTGGGGAAGAAGATACTTTATTAGCAATGATCAGTATGCACTTTATGAGTTTAAAGGATTCCAAACGGGTACAACTACTCCAGAATACTACTTTAAACAAAAAGCAGATACTAAACCATATACGGTAGACGATAGTGGTATCAATAGTTCAAGATGGCAAGCACAAATAGGTGTGAGATACTCTTTTAACTAAATACCTTTAAACCAAATTTTTAAAAGGAAGGCCAAAAGCCTTCCTTTTTTTATAACTAGTATCGAAATCACCATGTATAAAAAAATAGTTTGCTGTTTAGTATGTAGCCTTGCTTTGGGTAATTGCTACGCACAAGACATCCTCAAAATAGCCTTTGGGTCGTGTAACGACGAAAAAAAGTCACAAGAATTTTGGAAGCCCATCCTAGCTCAAAACCCAACACATTGGTATTGGCTAGGGGATATTGTATATGCCGACACGGAGGATATGAGCCAATTACGTCAGCTATATTCACACGTAAAAGAAGATTCTAATTACCGAGAATTAAGCGCAAATACTGCTATTGACGGCACTTGGGATGATCACGACTATGGATTAAATGACGGAGGTCAAGAATTCCCTAAAAAAGACGAGAGCAAAATAGAACTACTGCGCTTCTTGGATTTAGAAAACAATTCAGAACTCAACAGTCACAAGGGAGTCTATCACTCATCCGTGATTACTACTTCAGATAACAAAATCAAAACCATATTTTTAGACACGCGTACATTTAGAACTGAGCTGCAGGTTAGCACAATCCAAGGAAGAAGATACGACACAATTAATGTTGGAAGCTTTTTAGGTGAAAAACAATGGATATGGCTAGAAGAGCAATTGCACGACAGCACTATAGATCTATTTATTTTAGCAAGCAGTGTACAAGCATTGGCTATAGATCAAGGATACGAATCATGGGGAACAATGCCTCACGAACGCCAAAAATTACTCAAACTTTTAAAAGACAAACCAGCTATCATACTTAGTGGCGATAGGCATATTGCCGAAATATCCATGATTCAAAATGGAAAATATCCGCTATATGACATCACTTCAAGCGGTCTAACGCACACATGGAGTAACTATAGATATGAGCCTAACGGTAATCGCGTAGGAGGCCAATTTGCTGTGAAAAATTTTGGTATGCTCTCTATCTGCAAATCAAATGACAGCCTACACGTAACTGCTGAACTACTGCAGATTCCAGATGCTACCGTTATAGAAAAATTGAAAATACACTTCCCTACCTTAAAATAATTTCAGTTGCTTCTTTAGCTTGCTTGGCGTAAGGTTATTTAGGTCAAACACAAATGTGATGCGATCTGTAAAACTATTTATGCCCGAATAGCTATTCTCTTGATAATCTGTAACATCAGAACTTTGGGCTAGATTTAAAAAGATCTCGAAACGATTTGGAATAATCTCTATCTCCAAACCCACACTGTAAATAAATCCAACTCCACTGCTATTAAATCGAGCTGTTTTAATGTCATTCACGGTCGCCATTTCCAAATACGGTTTTAAAGGTATTTTACTAGGCAGCGGAACTGTAACATTAGCGGTAAGCAACCATTTATCTGATGATAGTATAGGACCTACCATTTTGGAAAAATCTCTTCTATTGCTAATTTGATTTCTGAATAATCCGTAATCTGCGTTTCTATGCATTAAATAATCATCAAAACGATAATCGTAATACCCTGCTCGATCTTCACTTCCTATAGAATTCTGATAGGCCGTACTTTTGTATTCCTTTAGCAAGTATGCCCCATAAAAACGTAACTCAAGGGGTTTATTTTTAATGCCAATGTCTAGATTGTATTTAAAGACGGCACTTAATCTCGCGAAGCTTTTTATTTCTCGTGTTTCACCAATTTTTGGAAAATAGAATATTGTATCATTGTTTACAACATTGCGCACACGCTTATCTGCCAAATCACCTAGAATAACCCGACTCCCAATAAGACCGTACTCCATCAGCGCTTCCAAGCTATAACTATTTATAGATCGTTTGTTCTCTAGCAAATAGGAAGCCGTAAAGAAACTTCTTCCGGAACTTATTGCAGTACGCGGACCGCTCAGGGTGTCCACGCCAATAGTATATGTTGGCTTTAAGAATAGTTTGTCATATTGTAATTTCACAGATTTTTCGATTGTACTTCTTAATTTTTCTTTTGGAAAATAATAGGTTACAAAAGGGGCTACTTTAAAATACTTATAGGGCAGTTGAAATCCCCTTTCTTCAAAGTTAAAACTCATTGCCTTTGCACCTAGCTCCAAATGCTGAGCAGGTTTATTCATCGCCTTAATATAACTTATTGCAGCTGTTCCATTTATAGTTTTCTGCTCGAATGAATACATTGGCATAACATAATATTGCAATGCTTTGTCACTAATGGCGTAGTTATGAA
>CAMDCQ010000028.1 GCA_945890595.1 Chitinophaga pinensis | reverse complement strand
CAATACTGCCTACTGGCAAAATAAAAAATATTTAGGTCTTGGGCCTTCTGCACATAGCTTTACAGGTGCCGAACGACGTTGGAATGTAAGCAATAATGCGGAGTACATTTCAAAAATAGCAGCGGGTGAGCACGTTTTTGAAAGTGAATTTTTAACCGTAGAAGACCGTGTAAATGAGTACTTACTTACGGGACTCAGAACCAAGTGGGGGGTAAATCTTGCGGAGTTAAATTCTAACTACGGACATCCAATACATACTTTATTTTCAACGGAGCTAGGTGATTGGGAACAACGGGGCTGGACAACTATTAGCCAAGGGCAATTAACCTTAACATCCTCAGGATTACTTTTTGCGGATTATATAGCCAGTGAGTTATTTAAGCTAAAAGATGAAATCTAATTACTCATCCCATACATTGTCGTAATCCTTCGTTTCCACCTTTGTCTCTAATGTCGCCTCACCTTTTAATGCTCTTAAGAAGTTCTGTTTCTCCTTCATGACTTCTTCTTTTACATTCTCTTTAACGGTAGCCTTGTCGTAACGAATTTTAAGGTCGTCTGGCGTTCCCTCCATAATAATATAGGCTGTAAGTCCTCCTTTGCTATTATTTTCAATACGTTTTTCGGCTTTTTTAGCAATCCAATTAGCTCGTGTAGCTAGCAATTCGGCAACGCTAAGGCCCATACTGTATCGCATGTAGTTGCTAAATGTATGCGTCCCCTCTAACTCCAGATTCATAGCATTATTTTCGATCATCATACGTGGAATGTAAATGGTTTCGTCAAAAATTTCTATGGTATTTTTTAGGGTTTTAAAACGTACTTTTTCAAGTTCTTTAATATTTACAAATTTCGACAATTCGCGCAGAGGTTCATAGTTTATGAGGGCTCCGTCTTCAATGACAATGTCTGCTTTTGCGTATAGCTTGGGTAGAATTGGTTCAAATTGTTTATCTAAAATAACCTTGGCAATAATCTTTCCGGATAAGGTTCCGGTTAAGTGCTTATCTGTTATCTCACTTTGCTCAAAATTATTAAACTGCTTAAAAAGCTGGGTAATGTTGATGGAAGTAAGATCAGCCTGAATATCAAGCAGGTGATTATCTCCCCAGTTTTTTACGCCAATGGCTGCAGTGGTAGTTCCTTCTAATGCTTTTATGCGCACATTAGGCATGCTAATGCTTGTGCGATTAGATAGCAGTGTTCCCGCCATAGACTCGGCGTGAAAGTCATTATATACGAAGTTGGTAAATTCTGCTTTTAGGTCACAATTTACTGGAATTAAAAAGGCGGACGATGCATTTTGTTCTTCAGATACGGAAACGGATGTGGTAAAAAGTTCATTCACATTTAAATTATTAACCGACATATCGCCAACTATTTCTGCTTCCGAATTTTCATCCAAAAGCGATGGGTAGTTTTCAATAATACCTTTTAAGTTGCCTGTGGTCTTATTGTAATCAAAATTTAGGCTATTAATCACCATTTTCTGATTATTGGCACTAAGATTTAAGTTGAGGTCGTTTAGTTTTAGTGCTGGATTTTTTAAAGTTCCTGATAGTTTTTCTAGGATTACGCTTCCGTTATAGGTTAGACTATTTTCTAGTAACACTTCATTGGTCGCGTCATACACCAACCCAAACTGTCCGGATACTTTAACTCTTCCACTGGTCGTTTCAAAATTAGTAGTGTTAGCGAAGGCGACTAAAAATGCGGCATCTAAATTAGCCTCTCCATCCCATGTGATGTGTGGTGTGTCAAAATCAGTTACGGTTATTTCTCCTGATAGTTGGTTGTTTCCGCTACTCGCATAGCTAATAGAGCACGTAGCGGATGCGGAATTAAATTGACTTATGTTGGGAATTTTTACATTTCCTTTTGCTATGATTCCATTTAGGGAAATGTTTTTATCAATCACGGTAAGATCAGTATTCTTAATATCATAACGCACTTCAAATCCTGGCTGATTAGGGCCGTATGTTTTTCCTTTGATAGAGCCGTCTAGAATAACTTCCCCCTTCAATTGAAGATTGCTCATGGACTCCGTAACACTTGCAGGCAGTATACTAAGCAGTGATTGTGTGGTGGTGTTCTCATTGGTAAATGCAATGTCTATATCGGATAGTTTCCCGTAGGATACTTTCCCTCTTGTACTTAATTTCACTTCTTGAATTTGGATGTTACTTGGGTCAATAACCACAAATTCTTTAAGCGTATTAATAGTGAGTGCCGTATTGATACTCAAATCTTTATTGTTGATGTATTTGTTTCCTTCGAGTGAAACCAAGGTTGATTCCAGTTGTGTTTTAATAGAAAGAAAGGTGTTTTCATCTTTATATTTTAGGCCTATCTGAGAATAAGGCGTAAATCCATTCATTTTGAAACGACTTGGCGTATGCTCATATCTTATTTTGCAATCGTTCAATTTAAGGCTTTTAATCTCAAAGCTTAATGCGGTGGTGATAGTATCTGTGCTAGGTTTTATAATGTCGTAATTATTCCCGCTGACAAAGTCAGCCACATAGAGTTGACCTCCTCTAAGAACGATACCATCTATGACATACTCTCCTTTGTAGAGTCTGAGAATATCAACGAAAAGGGAAAGTTCTGCAGCCTCTAGTAATTTTTTCTGGTAAAAAGGTGTACTCTCATTGATGGTCACAGTGGTAAATTTTACGCCTAAGTTTGGAAAATCTCGAATTCCACTAATGCTAATGTCGCCTACATTTACTTCTACGGCTAATGCTTTATTTATCTCAGTAACGAGTATGGGTTTTATGTTGGTATAAAAATAATAGACTACTCCGCTCATAAGCAAAACAAGGACAAATAGAATGGCTGCTAGTATCGTAAGTGCTTTTTTCAAGGGTAATAATTATGAGTAGCAAATGAAAGAAATATCTTGCTATGTGATAGTAAAACGAATTAACAGAGAACAATAATGTGTCTATTAAAAAAATATTTTGCAGATAAGAAATCGTTATTATATTTGCAGCCCTTTAACGGGGAGCTTAGCTCAGTTGGTTTAGAGCATCTGCCTTACAAGCAGAGGGTCGCTGGTTCGAATCCAGCAGTTCCCACTTTGACTATCAGTCACATACAAGTCTCGCTTCGGCGGGACTTTTTTTGTTTAAAGACGATTTACGTACACAATAAGTGTTAAGAACAGGTTACCTTAATGCTTTGTGTAAAGAGGGAGTAGCGCTTCTGTTTACAGAAAAATCAAATAGAATATAGCAATACAAAAGCACCGCCTATTAAGCGCATTTCTCCAGGCTTAAAAACCACTCTTTCAGGCATATTGCTTATCTGTAAGGGTTGAGGTACATGTTTTGTAAGCATCACTTCTAAAGATATTGCTCGCTCATGATCACGAATAAAAGAAATTCCAGTTCCTAGATTTAAACCAACTGACTGGATTCTATAGTTGAAAAATTCGTTCTCTAAGTTACCGTAAAGCCCCACGCTAGAGTTTAAATTATGGTACTTAAGTTCTGCGGGAATATAAATTTGTATATTCTTTTGATCGGCTGTAAACGTGTAAGCGTATCTTAAACCCACATTTACATAATTTTTAACTCCGCTGGTTAAAGCAAATTCAGTGGTTAATCCATAATAATGCTCGCCTTTGTTTATTTTACCTACGGCTAGTTTAGCACAAATCGGTGTTACGCTGAAATTAGATGACAACCCAAATCCATCAATCCCATAATAATAATCTGGCCCCGACAAGCTATTCCATGAAAAACCAACGCTGTAAAGTATGTCATTGTATTTTCGGGGTCTTATTTCTTTTTCCTTTGGAGGTATAACTACAATATTTTCTTTGAAATAAAGGTACTCTTCTTTGTTTACTGCATAAACACGATTGTCTATATCTCTGAATACCAGGCTACCTTCTTTTTCGTTAAATGATAAAATATCACCTTTTAATGTGGCTCCTGATTTCATATATATGATATCGTAACTTTTTGATTCACTGCTATCCTGCTGTGCAAATGCTGGTACGTTTAGCAGAAAAAAACTTAAGAAAATAAGTGTACGTCCTAATGTGTTCATTATGAAGCAAAAATACATAAAACAGGATACCGTGCGCAAGACTGTGGCGAAGTGCATTTTCTAGTAAATTGTCAGATCTACTGAGACAGGTATTTTTGAAGATATATCCTAGTTTACTATAGAAATTTTCTATTTGTTGTAGGTGGTTTTGTCTGCTAGAGACTGCTACAGGACCTGTTAGAGTCCTAGCACGAGTGCTAAAAACGTAGTAACAGTCCGATAATCACTAAAATTGCACCATGCGAGCATTAATTCAACGGGTAAGTCAGGCAGGCGTAACTGTAGAGCAAGGTATCCCTTCGGAAATTGGAATGGGATTACTGGTGTTGTTGGGAATAGAGTCTGAAGATACTCAGGAAGACCTTAAATGGTTGGTGAGTAAGATAACGCAGATGAGAATTTTTGCAGATGCAGATGGCAAAATGAATGCTAGTCTTTTGGATATAAAAGGCGAACTATTGGTAATAAGCCAATTTACGCTCCATGCCAGTACTCGAAAAGGGAATAGACCTTCTTTTTTAAACGCAGCTAGACCTGAAATTGCTATGCCTTTGTATGATGCGTTTTTGGCAGAAAGTGCTCAAATTGTTCCCGTTAAATCGGGGGTTTTTGGTGCTAATATGCAGGTTAGCTTGGTGAACGATGGACCGGTTACCATCTGGCTAGACAGTAAAAATAGAGAGTAGCGTTACTTAAAATCTCGTTTGTCAGCCCCCCACAATAGCTTATTTCGTATGGTATCCAAATAAGAGTTCTCGTTTAATTTGATCATGTGAAAATCAAAATAGCATCTTTTTATAGTAAGCACAGTGTTAGCCGGAACAATAAAAGAACGATTGTCTAGCGTAATAAGCACGGAATCTGCCCTACTGCTGGTTTCTATTTTTAACACAGTGTCATCTGAAATAACTGCTGGCCTTACGGTTAGATTATGAGCGGCAATTGGAGTAATAACTAACGATTTACTTCCAGGAAATAATAGTGGTCCGCCACAACTCAGCGAATATCCAGAAGAGCCTGTAGGAGTAGCTACAATAAGTCCGTCGGCCCAATAATTATTTAAAAAATAAGTGTTTAGACTGGCCTTAACCGTAATCATTGCCGAGGTATCTCTTTTTTGTACCACAAAGTCATTTAAGGCATAAGGAAAATCTTCTAATTCAGATAGGTCAGAATCAATTTGGATTAAAGCTCTTTTTTCTATTATGGTTCTTCCTTCTTTTAAGGCTATAACCGCCTCCTCTATTTCTTCGTTTTGAATGTTAGCAAGAAAACCTAATCTACCCAAATTAATTCCCATAACAGGCAATTCATTATCTCTAATTAGAAGCAAAGTGTCCAGAACTGTTCCATCGCCGCCAAGACTTATCAAGCAAGTAAAATGCGCAGGAGTTAATTCTGTGCTATCGCACAAAGGGTAATCCTTACCATAGGTTTTTTGAATAAAGTTACCGTATCTAGCTACCAGTGCAAACTCAATGTGATGCTCGTCAAGCAAGGACACTAATGTTTTAAAAAAAACCTCAAAGCCGGCAGTTTTGGTCTCTCTTCCGTATATAGCTACTTTCATATTATATGGCTTTCTTAAAGTGTACAAAGAAACCACCTTCTTGCAAACTATTTATACTGTATTCTAATCTGAGTACTCGATTATTATAGATGAGGGTATTGAGCCCCAATCCGGCAGAATACAAAAAAGTATTCACGAGATGGTTGGATGGATGAGGATCATCATAAGAAACTCTTCCACCGTCTACATATCCTTCCATATATACATTTATGGGCAGCACTTTATAATTAACCCAACGAGATAATTTGAGTTGTAGGTCGGATTTATCAAGTAAGTGGTATCGAATAGCAGCGTTGAGTTTCCAACCAAAGCTACCGTCAATAACATACTTTTCATAACCGCGAATAATTTCATCATATCCAAACATTTTACGGGAAAAATAAGGGATGCTTTGAGATGAATTTACGTTTGTATAACCAGATAGTGCCGAATACAATTTGGGTGATAGTCTTTTGAAGTGCTGAACTTTAAGTTGTAGTTTTAAATTAGTTTGACTACTTGTGTTTTTCCATTGCTGAAGCGTTAGAATAGGCTGATAAAAATAACCGGTAAGTGGAAAATAGATATTGTCGCGCGTGTCTATATCTGCTTTTAAATCAATGCCATAGTTGAGTTGCGTGCGGCTATTATTTAAATAAAATCCTGAATCAGGAACAGCTGCATCTAGTTTGCCTTTATTCATAGTTAAAACCGCAAATGTCTTAATCAAAGGTCGAATACGATTGGAAATTTCAATCCTACCCTCGGTAGACTGAATAAGATTATTATTTCCGTTTTTAAAAAAGCGCAGATAATCATTAGTGGTATTTAACCACACTTCATTTTGAGAGGTGTATTTGGCCAACGCTGTCATTCCCCAGTTAGAGGTTTTACTGATGAAAGGGATTCTATATTCTAATCTATATACTTTGTTATACCCCGTTTTTAAATCGGTTCTCAAGGTGTGGTTACTACCAAAAAGGTTGTAGTTGAAATTAGAAATACCATAGTTTGTTCTGTCTGGATCAAAATTAAACCCGCTCCAAACATTTAAGTTTCGATCACTAAATTCTAAAAGCGGAATAGGCCAGATGTACCACTTTTCTATAACAGTAATTTCTAATCTATAGTGAGTAACGTCATTAATAACAGTGTCTTCTGCGAGTGTAAATTCAACTTTGTTGAAGAGGTTTAGGTTATATAGTCGGTTTTTAGAAAGCGCAAGGAGGTCATTAAAATGGCCATTATTTGTCGTAGTATAAACACTGTCTACGTGCAAGAGCATTTCTCTAAGAATTACAAAATCTTTGGTCTGCTTGTTACCTTTTAGCTGGATTTTATGTATCGTAACTAGCTGGGCAAAACTAGGAGTGCTCACTCCTAAAAATAGTATAAAGAACAGCTGTTTAAAGGTCAATGTATTTCATCAGTGATTGAAAACGGTTCTCTACATTTTCCTGGTAATCTTCATCGCCAAAAGAAGCAACAGTCTCGTAACCATGACGATGCAAGCTATTAATGATGCGCTCAGCATTTTTAATATTAAGTTTTAGGCTAGCCTGAATTCGACCACTTTCAGCAACGTTCGTAAGCCACATACCCAGCAATTGTGCTCCTTCGCCTTCTATAAGACGTGCTAACTCGCTGCTAGAATATTGATAGGAAGCCAATTCAACTATAAGAATTGCGCCTCCTTGATTAACGGTAAGCGATTGCCCAAGTGCTTCTATGGCAGCAGTCTTGGTAATGATTCCTATCCACTGAAGCTCATCATTCAATACACAACAAACGTTAGCTTTAGACTCATTGAAAATGTGAAGTACATCAAATAAGTGAGAATTGCCACCTACACTGGCAAACCCACCGTCAACAAGTGTTTCTATGGTCTCTTCTTCGCTGTGTATACATTCATCAAGTTGCACTGTACCATAGAGGGTGTCATTGCGAAGAACGGGTAGTTCAAAACATAAATAATCCATCATAAGCTTTATGCATTCCAAACGCGACGTGCTTTGGGTGATGGGGTGTATGGGCAATATGTAATTGATTACTTTCAAAGTATATCTACAAGTATAGTAACTAATGGCTAAACAATATTGTTTTGGGACAATTTATGGTGGGTTATCCAATTTGAAATTAGAATTTTGCCTTGTGGGGTTAAAATAGCCTCCGGGTGAAATTGAACAGCCCAAATCGGTAAAGTACTGTGCGCCAATGCCATTACTGCTTCGTCTTCACTGCGGGCTATTGCATTTAAAGGTGTACCTTCCAGATCAGATAAAATTAAAGAATGATATCTGCACACGTTTAAAGGAAATTCTATTCCGGAGAAAAAAGGATGATCGCTTTCATACGTGAGCTCACTTACTTTTCCATGCATTGGAAATCTAGCTCTAGTTAAGGAAGCGCCAAAGAATTGACCAATAGCTTGTAACCCTAGACAAACCCCTAGTATAGGTAATTGGTTGTGAAAACGCTCAATAACTTCCATGGTGCATCCTGCATCTTTGGGTTCGCCCGGACCAGGAGAAATGACGATACCTTCATACGTATCTAACACCGTATCGAAATTAACGTTATCGTTTCTTACCACCTGCACGTCTGCCCCGCATTGTACAAAGTAGTCGTACAAGTTGTAGGTGAACGAGTCATAATTATCTAGAAGTAGAAGCACAACGCAAAAATAGGTTTGGAATATGCCAAGGACTAAGAAATATTGTATTTATTTCGTGTAACAATATGAATTTCGATAAATTCAATCAGTTCGATACCGTAAAACTTACAGCGCTTTATGCTGCTCTCGTAAAACCGCGAATGATTGAGGAAAAAATGCTCAAGCTACTGCGACAAGGACAAGTGAGTAAATGGTTTAGCGGCATTGGGCAGGAAGCTATTGCTGTAGGAGCAACCTTGGCACTGGACGATGATGAATACATTATGCCGTTACACCGCAATTTAGGTGTTTTCACTGCGAGAGGTATTCCGTTTGAAAAACTCTTGCACCAGTGGCAAGGAAATATGGGGGGATTTACTAAGGGCAGAGATCGTTCTTTTCATTTTGGAACGAATGAGTATCATATTGCTGGCATGATTTCCCATTTGGGAGCAATGCTTAGCGTTGCCGATGGAGTTGCTTTGGGCAATTTATTAGACGGAAAACAAAAGGTTAGTTTGGCTTTTTCTGGAGATGGAGGCACTAGCGAAGGAGAATTTCACGAAGCGGTAAACCTCGCAGCGGTTTGGGATTTGCCTGTTATTTTTTTGGTTGAAAATAATGGTTACGGGCTAAGTACGCCTAGTAAAGATCAGTTTAGATGTTCTCATATTGCAGATAAAGGAATAGGTTACGGGATAGAGAGTAAAACTATAGATGGGAATAATATTTTGGAGGTCTATTCAGAAATATCAAAAATAGCGGCTGATTTACGCCAAAATCCAAGACCATTTTTACTGGAATGTAAAACCTTTAGAATGCGCGGTCACGAAGAGGCAAGTGGTACTAAGTATGTTCCTCAAGAATTGATGGACGAGTGGGCAAAAAAAGACCCTATCGCTAATTTTGAGAATTATCTCTTGACCCACAAGCTAATAACAGTTTCTGAAATAATAAAAATTAAGGATGCGATTACAGAGGAAATCAATGAAGGTGTAAAAATATTAAGTATCCATGAAAGTATAGAAGTTGAGACCTCCATAGAACTTGGAGATGTTTATAAACCATACTCGCCAGTAGTGATGGAGCCCAGTGAGCAGCGTATGGAGATGCGTTACATCGATGCTATACAGGACGGATTAAGAACAGCGATGCGCAAGTATGATAATCTGGTACTTATGGGACAAGATATTGCAGAATATGGGGGCGTTTTTAAAATAACAGATGGATTTGTGGCCGAATTTGGTGTAGGTCGTGTGCGCAATACGCCAATAAGTGAAGCGGCGCCTTTAGGTGCGGCATTAGGTTTATCCATGATGGGTAAAAAATCGATGGTGGAAATGCAGTTCGCAGACTTTGTGAGTTGCGGATTTAATCAAATAGCCAATAATTTAGCAAAGACCTATTACAGATGGGGCCAGAATAGTGACGTTGTGATTAGAATGCCAACCGGCGGAGGCTCTGCGGCTGGACCATTTCATAGCCAGAGTAATGAGGCGTGGTTTTTTCATATTGCGGGGCTTAAAATAGTGTATCCAAGTAATCCAACAGATGCAAAAGGCCTTTTACTTGCTGCATTTGAAGATCCTAATCCTGTTTTGTTTTTTGAGCACAAGGGTTTGTACAGAAGTATAAAAGAGGATGTGAGTGTAGATGAATTTACCATAGAAATAGGGAAAGCAAAGAAGATTTATGAAGGTGAAGACATTACATTCATAAGCTATGGTTTGGGAGTGCATTGGTGTCAGGAAGTGATACAAGAAATGAATCTGGATGCGACTTTATTAGATCTACGTAGCTTATTGCCGTGGGATAAAGAAGCGGTTTCGCTTGCGGTAAAAGCAACGGGAAAGGTAATTATCGTGCACGAAGACACACTTGAAGGTGGAATAGGAGGGGAGATTTCTGCGTGGATTGGGGAGCATTGTTTCAGCTACTTAGATGCGCCAGTAATGCGTGTTGGAAGCTTAGATACTCCTATTCCGTTTAATGCTGATTTAGAAGTAAATTTCATGGGGAAAGCACGCTTAAAAGAGAAAGTTGAAGCGCTTTTAAATTGGTAGCAAATTCTCTTATCTTTAATTAATCCAAATAAAAATACATCTTTGCAGCAAGGAAGTGAAACTAACTAAACTGCAAATAGGACAAATAGCCAGGATTTCATCCATAGATGATTCACCATTCAAAGAAAAATTACTTGAAATGGGTTGTCTACCGGGCGTGCTGGTTAAGCCAATACTTAAAGCACCATTGGGGGATCCCATAGCGTATGAGCTTGAAGAGTACACGCTAAGCATGCGAAATAATGAGTCTGACACGATTACGGTAAAACTTCTAGATCCATTATTTAATATTTAGCATGGAGATAACTAAAATAATTTTAGCGGGTAATCCCAATTGTGGCAAGTCTTCTTTGTTTAATCAGCTTACCGGACTAAAGCAAAAAATTACCAATGTGCCCGGCACTACGATAGAAAATAAAGTAGGCCGATTGCAGGTGGGTAACGTCAACATTGAGTTGATAGATACTCCGGGTACATATAGCTTTAATCCCAAGAGTTTAGACGAAAAAGAAGCGGTCAAAGTATTCTTTGAGAAACCAGAACCAAGCACCATTTTATATATTGCTGATGCCGCTAATCTAAAACGAAACTTATTTTATTTTAGTCAATTAGCGCAGCATAAAATCCCAATGGTTTTAGTGCTTAATATGCTCGATATATCTGATTTTAAAGGGTTTGAAATAAATATAGATCGACTGGAAAAAGAATTAGGTGTACGGGTATTTAAAATAAATGCACGTACAGGAGTAGGTGTAGATTTATTAAAAAAAGCATTGGGTGAGGAACAGTTTGTACCTCACTATCAGTTTGGATCAGCCGATGATCATACCCATGAGAGTCATTTCGATTCAATCACGAAATTACTAAATAAGACAACTACGTTAAAATCAAAGCGAGAACTCATCTCTAATAAGATAGATGCTTGGGCTACGCATCCAATTTTAGGTTATTTAATGTTCTTGTCTGTGCTCTTGGTTATTTTTCAGAGTGTGTTTACATTGGCATCTTACCCTATGGATTGGATAGAAGGTGGCTTTTCAATGCTCAGTGAATTTTTATCTAATACTCTACCTGACGGTTGGCCAAAGAGATTGTTGGTAAACGGTCTTATAGCTGGTATAGCCGGTGTTGTCGTTTTTGTACCTCAAATCGCCATACTTTTTTTCTTTATGGGCTTGCTTGAAGATACAGGCTACATGGCTAGGGTTAGTTTTATTATGGATAAAATGCTACGAGGCTTGGGCTTAAGTGGTAAGTCTATCGTTCCCTTGCTTAGTGGAGCAGCATGCGCTATACCCGCCATAATGAGCACACGAAATATAGAAAACTGGAAGGACAGGTTAATTACTATAATGGTGACGCCATTAATGAGTTGTTCGGCACGATTACCTGTGTATACCTTGCTAATCTCTATGGCTATACCCAGTACAGTTATTTTTGGCTTTATAAATTTACAAGCGTTAGTAATGTTGGCTATGTATGTTTTAGGTACGGTTGCAGCACTAATTGCAGCGGTGGTATTTAAATGGATAATTAAACATGACATACCTTCATACTTTATTATGGAGTTGCCGGTATATCATGTACCTAGATGGAAGAATATATGGCAAACGTGTTGGCAAAAATCGCTGAGTTTTATCACGGAGGCTGGGAAAGTGATCTTACTGGTTTCAATTGTATTGTGGTTTTTAGCCAGTTACGGTCCTAATAACACAAGTGGCTTTAGCATTCAAGAATCTGCTAATTTGGAAGAAAGCTACGCAGGCCATTTTGGAAAAGGAATAGAACCCGTAATTAAACCTTTAGGGTTCAACTGGAAAATAGGAATCTCACTGATAACCTCTTTTGCTGCACGAGAAGTTTTTGTAGGGACGATGAGTACCATTTATAGCATCGGTGATGAAGAAAACTTTGATCAATTGCGCGATAAAATGAATAAAGATACGTTAGCTAACGGAGATCCTGTTTATAGCATTGCCGTTGTTCTTTCTTTAATGGTCTTTTATGCATTTGCAATGCAATGCATGAGCACGCTAGCCGTGGTTTATAAGGAAACAAAATCATGGAAATGGCCCGTGATACAGTTTCTATATATGACGGGATTAGCCTATGTGGGTAGCTGGGTTGTATTTAATCTTTTCAGGTAATAATTGGTACAATTAGCTTTACGATTGTGCCTGTACTCCCGTCAGGGTTTTTGATATCTTCAATAACTACGTCAAAATCACCTTTCCCTTCGCTTAGAATTTTTAACCTCTTTTGGGTAAGAGACATCCCGGCAGAAGTGTGCTTACTGCTTCTTTTAGCATTCATTAGCGACGAAGCTTCTCTGCCAATTCCGTTATCTGTTATTGTACATAACAAGTGAGACTTTTCATTTGATATGAGGATATCTAACTTTCGATTATCCTCTTTAGGTAGCAATCCATGTATAATACTGTTCTCTGCAAAAGGTTGTATTAACATGGTCGGTATATTGGTGTGTTCTACGTCATCAATATTTCTTGTTTTTAGCGTATAGTTAAGATTTCCATCCATACGCATTTGTTCCATTTCTAAGTACAGGTTAAGCCCTTCTAGTTCGTCGGCTACTGAAATGTATTTTAACCTACTATTATGTAGTATTTTACGCATTAAGCTTGCGAATTTACTGAGGTATACATAGGCTTCTTTTGGCTCTTTTTTTAAGATGTAGTATTGGATGCTATTCAATGAGTTAAAAATGAAATGCGGATTCATTTGGCTGCGCAGAGCAGTAAGCTCTGAATCTACCAGCTGTAGTTTGTATGAACGTTCTAAGGATTGTGTCCTTGAGGTAAAGACCCCGTAAATAATGCCTGCAATACCCACAATCCCGAGCATGATAAACCACCATTTTTGCCAGAGAGGAGGTTCCACTATAATCGTCAATTTTTCTGAGAATGTTTCCCAATTTTCAAATTCGTCTCTTGCACGTACCTGAAATGTATATGTGCCAGGGCTTAAGCCAGGATAAATCGCGGTATTTTGAATTCCAGCGGGAATCCATTCCTTGTCAAAACCTTCCAGTTTATAATAATATTTAACACCTAGTGGATTTGAATAGTTAAGCGACATAAAATCAATCTCAATTCTACTAGATAAGAAACTCATCTCAATGTGAGTCGGAGTTTCTTTCAGGAAGCTCCCTCTCATTTCAGTGAAGTATATCGCTGGAGTTTTTGTATCAAATACGATGTTTTGCGGTTTGAAGTAATTCAGTCCATTCACACCACCAAAAAGTAATTCACCTGTATTCGTTTTGAGGAAGGCCCCTTCATTGAATTCTGTGCTTTGCAGGTAGTGCTCTGGTTTAAAATTGATGAATCGCTTTTTATATAGATGGTAGTTGACTAAGCCATTATTCGTAGATAGCCAAACGGAGCCTTTGCCATCATAAATAATTCCATAGACGGCGTTGTTTATTAATCCCGTTGATTCAGAAATATGGTCAAATTGTAACGTGCGAAGATTTAGAATATTCAATCCGCCACCGTAGGTTCCAATAAGCAAGGTGTCTTTCCCCACCCAAGCCATTGCCATTAAGTTGTTATTGCTCAAACTATTAGGGTCTCCTGCTTGAGTTGTGTACACCTTAAATTGTTTAGTGATTGGATTAAAAATTTGTAAGCCTCCTCTAAAACTAGCAAGTATGAGGTTTCCGGTTCGAGGATCTTCTTCTATTTGATAAATGGAATTATTGCGATGCTTTGAATCTGCCTTATATTCCGTAAATGACGGGCTGAAATTGTCTTTAAGAGCTAAACCAGATTGAAGAGCAAACCAAAGTTGACCTTTACTATCTTCAAAGATATCCCTCACCGTATTGGAGGATAATTTACCGTTTTCTTTACAGGCTACCATTTTTGCCTTGCCTGTTTTTCTATCAAATAAAAAAATGCCTTGTTTACCAGTGCCCACCCAAAAGTTACCCTTGCTATCCTCATAAATACAGCGTACAGATGAAGACTCAAAAGCGCCATCTGTGAGCTTAGGATATACTGCTTTGATTCTGTGGTCCTTGTCTAGCTTTATAAGCCCAGAGGAGAGCGTGCCTAACCAAATGGTATTATCTTTATCTTGATAAGTATAGTAAACGTTATTGTTATAGATTTCCTCTTCAAATTCAAAATATTGGAGTAGTCCAAATTTCTTGAGTTGCGGAGCGTATTTACTTACCCCTGCTATAGTTCCGATCCATAGAATTTGTTCGCTGTCAAGGTATAACTCACTAATATTGTCATTTACCAATGAGAATGGTCTAAGTGTATTGTTTCGGTATAATGAAAACTGATTATCTGAATAATTTAGTAAACCGCCCGCGGTTCCTATCCAAGCACTCCCTTTGTCTACACTTATGGATGTAATGCTGCTCAAATTCCTTTTTTTGGGAGGAAGATCTAGTTTTTGAATATTTTGATAAGATGGGGATACCGTATACAATCCGGTAGAAGTTCCTAATAATATTTGGCTTTTGTAGTGAGAAAAGCAGGTCAGATTTAAACCGTCATTTTCAAATAAGATAGAGCTGGAGGATAGGTTTGTTTGAATAATTTTAGTATCCGTGAGTAAAAGTAATTGCTTGTTAATTACCTTCATTTCGTTGACTTCGTCATTTTGCAAAGCCTTTACTTCTAGTTTTTGCAATTTACCTAGCTTGGTATCCAGTTGCAAGAGTCCACCTCCATCGGTATCAATAATAATTCGATCTTGAAATACGATTAGCTGTTCAATGGCATTATCAAAACTGGGATCAACACTGTTTAGGTTAATATGCTTAAAGGTATAATCTTCTTCATCCAGCACATCAATAGTTCCAACATTATTACCTACGAATAACTTCTTTTGGTAAGAAAGAAGACAAGTTATGTAACTGTCGCTAAGCGAGTTACTTTCGTTTTCTAGGTGTTTAAAGATTTTAAAGTTTTGACCATCGTATCGATGTAAGCCTTCTGCCGTTCCTATCCAAATAAAGCCTTTTGAGTCTTTTTCGAAACCGGTAATACTGCCCATAGAAAGGCCTTCGTTTACGGTTAAGTTTTGAAAACGCAAGATACCTTGCCCATCACTATAAATAGTGTGGCAAATGAGCGTAAATGCAAGTATAATATGTAATGTAAAAGGACTACGCACCGCCTATGGCAGATAAAAACAAGTCTTTACGTCTTTTAGAAACACCTACACTATCCCCATTAGACATAACTGCGTGACTGCCGTCACCACGAATGTACGTTTTTATTTCAGCCAAGTTCAGGAGAAAGGATTTGTGACTTCTAAAAAAATTAAAATCTGTTAATTTATTTTCATATTCCTTTAGGTTCTTAGAAGTGGTGATTCGCTCGCCACTTTTTAAATAAAAGTAGGTGTATGCGCCGTCACCTTTGCAGTATATGATGTCTGCTGTTTTTATAAATTGTAGTCCTTTGTTGGTTGACAATGAAATTTGAGGTTTCATCTCTAATCTCAAATCTTTTGCATTTGCTGTTCGCAACCTAACACGCTCCACTGCATTTTGTAAATGCTCTATACATACTGGTTTTAGGAGGTAGTCTACAGCATCCGACCTAAATGCTTTTACAGCGTGTTCTTCGTGTCCAGTAACAAAAATTACATTTTGATTTTGATTTTTTAGGGAGTCTAATACTTCAAAACCATCACCATTAGCCAAGTGAATATCTAAAAATATTAAGTCAGGATTGTGTTGGTCAATGATGTTAATACCGGTTTTAACGCCATCCGCCATTCCCACTATTTCTACATTTTCTACAAAGGATTGTAACAATAATTCTAAGTTCTCTCTACTTTTTCGTTCGTCGTCTATAATTACTGCGCGTAACATGATTTTAGTGGCTTAATTGGTTAAACAAAAATGTTTATTTTTTAATAAACATGCGTGATTCTCGGTGGTCTGGGTATACCAATTGGATATAATACGTGCCTTGGGATAAATGCGAAACATTAATTACGTCGCTGTAGTAAGAAAGGATATGCTGTTTTCCGGTGAGGTCTGTAATAATGATTGAATTTGGAGTTTTGGTGGTTGTTAAGTGTAATTCGTTTGCGGTTGGATTTGGGTACAGTGTAAAATCTAAAAGGTATTCATTTTCTAGAGAAGTAAATTGGTCAGTAATACTTGAGCATTTTTTTTCTTTGAGGGCTTCAGTAGAATAACCAGATAATTTATCAGGCCTAGTGCCTAAGTCAACGTAAATTGAGCTCACTTCGTCATCGCCATCTGAGCTATCCCAATCTTCAAAAACTAAGGTGTCGTCTTGTTCTTGTAAGTCTATATTATCATTTATAAATTGGATGCTATCCGCCCTAGTAGCCTGGTTTTTAATTGGTTTCCCTTTCTTATCTCTCTCATCATCGCCGCCAGCATACGAGTTAGCAGAAGCAAGTACGGCTAACAATAGCACAAATGCCAAACGATTGAATAGTAATTTATCCATCATCCCGTAAAAGTACTACTTATAAACTTGGATTTTAAGTGGAGATTTGGTAAACGTAGACAACCGGTTTAGAAGCGGAAATTAGCTGATCTATAGATGGAGTTGTACTAAGGCAGTAAAACTTGTTGGAAGATACCAATTCAAAGGTTTTAGAAAAAAAAAAAGGAGCCTTTCGACTCCTTTAAAAACTACTTACGTTTATGAAAAAAACTAACAAACTGAATAGGTCATGTGCATTGCTAA
Source organism: Chitinophaga pinensis (assembly GCA_945890595.1). Lineage (GTDB taxonomy): Bacteria > Bacteroidota > Bacteroidia > NS11-12g > UBA9320 > UBA9320. Next base: position 555 of record CAMDCQ010000028.1, on the reverse strand, counting down.
CAACGTGCCAAACTAGTGGTATAGTTTTAATTTGACGGGTTGTATGAGTCGTACATCGGTTGGGTCCTCGCCATTTTTGCCAGGTGTCCAAAGTGGCATTTTTGCATATAAACGTTTGGCTTCTCGTTCGGCACCCATGTTAGGATGTGAGCATTTAATGACCTTAACGTCGATCACTTGGCCATTATGAGTAACGACAAATTGTACCACTAGCTCTACTTGGCTTGCAACGTCATACAATTTCTCTGGTATTTGAAAATTACTAGCAATGTATTTATACAGCTCTTTTTCGCCACCAGGAAATTGTGGCATAATTTGAGCCCATGTGTTTATATTATTGGCCATTGTATCTACCAAAGTAGGTTGGCTCGGCACACCGTTTTTTGCCATCATCGGGAATGACGTATTGGTTAAGGTTGTTTCCAAATTTTTAAAAATGTCGGCAACAGGAATAATATATGCCATCGGGTCAAAGTAAATTGCTTGAACAGTTTCGGGCTCTTTTTTGGATATCTCTTGGTTGATAGGTATGACTTCCGTCTCCTCATTATAGAT
>CAMDCQ010000027.1 GCA_945890595.1 Chitinophaga pinensis | reverse complement strand
CGAAGGTCTGTTTTGGTTCTCGGGTGTATTATCAAATATTTTATCCCGGTTGATGTTTGTTAATTGATTAAACTGTTTGATGTAGCCTTCTATATTGATTTCAGAAATGGAATTCACATCATATTCAAAACCCGCTACAGCGTGTCGTGCTTTTTGTAAGCTCGAAACCACCGGTTTGCCCATAAAGGTTTCTGGCAAGTCTTCTGGGCCACTTAAAAACCCATAAAATAGATTTACCACATCTCTATCACTCACAGCACTCATCAAATTCTGAGAGTATAACCCGGTTGAAGCCTTAAATCGCCAACGAGTGTTGAAATTATATTTCATACGGATTCTGGGCTCAAATCGTGTTTCGGATAAGGTAGAATACCGCTGAATACGAATACCACTTTCGAGTAATAATTTCTTATTAAAATTTTTAAGATAATTGGCAAAAGCACTTATTTCACTGGTGTTTTCGAGTTGGCTAATGCGTCTACCTAAGGTATTGTATATTTCAAAATTGGTTTGAAATCCGTTCATTTCTACCCCGTATTTCAAGTTATCATACTCGGATAAAAATCGCGAAAAGGTCAGATTTACATTAAATCCATTGATACCTGATTTACGTGGTTTATTGTCTTGCTCATCCTGTTGTATAAGGTAGTTACTATAGGTTACGCCGCCGTCTATAAGTGTTTTGCTGTTGTTAGGTACTAATAAAAACTTCGTACCTAAACCTCTCGACTTCCAATTATAGGCAGAGCTATTTTCAAACGCTACTTTGTCTGAAAAATCAAAACCAAATACGTGAAAATTACTTCCTGTTGCGGCGTTAAACGAAAGTTTACCGTAGAAATCACTAAACGAGTATGGTAATTTGCCATCGTTGATGTACGGATAGATAACAGGGGCAGATTGGTCTAAATACGAGTTTTTGTAGGACATTATAAAGCTCGTACTGTTTTTGCCTACCTCATACTTCTTTAGCGGACCTTCCAGCATGATTTTAGAATTAAATGGACTGCTATTTACCTTACCATGCAGACCGGTTTTGCTTCCATCTTTGGTTTTGACATCTACAATAGCCGATACTCTACCGCCATATTCAGCGCTAAATCCTGCAGAATAAACATCTACCGACTTTAAAATATCGCTATCAAAAACTGAAAATAAACCGATACTGTGAAATGGGTTATATACGGTTAATCCGTCCAATAGTACTTTATTCATAACCGGTGACCCACCTCTAATATAGAGCTGTCCGCCTTGATCTCCTGAAAAAACAACTCCCGGTAATACTTGTAAATATTGTACCAAATCAGGCTCACCTCCCACGGAAGGAATACGGGTAAGTTGTATTGGCTTAATCGTGGTTTTTGAGATATTTACTTCTTTGCTTTTTCTTATTTTTTCGGCCGAAACACTTACAGAACCTAACTCTTGGCCACCGCTTAAGATGATGTAAAAATTTTGTGTGGTAATTTGTTCGTTTTTAACGCTGACTTCTTGCTCTGCAGGATCTGTACCCACGTAGCTCGCTACCACCATAAACGTACCTTCGTTTAGGTTGGGAATAGTGTAAAATCCTCTATCGTCTGAGTAGGCTCCTTGATTATTTCCTTTCAGCTTTACGATAGCCCCACTTATTGGATTTCCTGATTGTGCGTCTAATACAAATCCTCTCAACACTCCAGATTGTGCATGAGCAAGACTAAAAAAAGCCATCATCAATCCAAGTAAAATTCCTTTTTTTATCATTAATAAACTACTGTCCTTAAGCTAGCTAACAAAATTAGTGTGTACTGTTTTCTCGGTCAAAAGTATGTGGATTTATTTTAAAATCACATCTTCCTTTGATTGGGTTCCTATAATGCCCAGTCCTCCGTCTATATTGCTGTGAATCACCACCGCATTATTGTATCCACCTTGAAAATTAATTGCCTTTGCATCTTGTGCGCGTTGTAGCGATTTGTAATACAGAAATAAGTCCTCAGATATACTGGAGAAGGTTATTTTATATTTATCTCCTGGGTTAGTAATTACATAGCCTAAGGGCACATTCATGGTAATTGTTTTTGATTTGCCATTGAATAAATCATCTGAAAACAGAATTCCTCCGTCATTTTGAACGATAGAGTTATATCCTGCTAATGATGGATCGGTACGGGGAACAGCTAAAGGAACCCATGAAGAAATAGATTTATTAAAATAATACAGATTGATTTTGTAATAATTATTAACACCACCGTTGTCTGCAAAAATAATGGCTAATTTGTCAGCAGGATTACCCGATGTATCTAATCCACCCGCAATGCTAAGGGCACCTGTTGGCTTTATGGTCTCTGGAAAAAGCACTAATGATCTTACGGAAGGATAGGAAGGGTGCTTAATGTTTAATTGAACTGCAGTGCCTGGTGTAAATGATTTGGTTGTAACATATTGCTCTTTAGCCGCATTGTATAGTAAGCTACCTTTAGATCCATCGGTTGCTACGTATTCTACTGTTGCGTCTTTTAGTATTTTAGGCAGTTCGCTGGCAATAGAGCCTTCGCTTGTTGTGATCTCAAGCGATACGGGCATGCCTGCAACCCAAATATTATTAAAATCGGTATTGACCGTGATTTTAGGGGTATAGTTTAACAGTATATCTGGTTTTACGGTATCCGATAAACAACTGGTTAGCAAGGTAACCGTTAGTAAGATTATCGTGTTGATTGGTTTTAAATTCATACGTTTCATATTCTCTTAAAATTTAATAATGTACGACACTCCTGGAACAAAAGCGAGGTAGTTTCTATTGATAACCAGCTCGGTGTAACTGGTATTTGTAAAATCAGCATTCACATACAGCGGATTCTTATTGGATAATACATTGTAAACAAAGAATCGCCATTCTGAGCTTAACGACGAATTAATGTTTTTACGTCCCGCACTGATATCTAATCGCTGATAAAGCGGACTCCTATAATTATTTAAAGTGTTATATTCCAATTGCAGTTGGCCGTTGATATCTCTAAATTTACCAATTGGAAGGGTAAATAATTGACCGCTTCCTACTAAATAATTAAAACTAAAGTTCCAGATTGAGTATTCGTTGGTGTAATTGCAATATACTTTCGCCATGTGTGGTCTATCAAACGTAAACAAGAATTCATTGGCATATAAATCAGGAAATGTTCTCACAGATTTACTGTATGCATAGCTTATCCATCCTGTAAAGTCACCTTTGCTTTTTTGAAACATAACTTCAATACCATAGGATTTTCCGCTGCCTTGCACCACACTACTTCTCCAATCTTTTTCTGGATTTGAAGCGTCGTTTAAATTAGAAACAGCAGATAGGTTTCGCATATTTTTGTAGTACGCATTTAACGTTCCGCTGAATTGTCTGCCTAATTTACGCTCATAGCCTACTTCTACTATATCAGAATTTTGGGGTAAAATTTCGCGAGTAGCGGGTACCCATATATTATCAGGACTTCCAGATCTTCCTAGGTTTAACTGATTTACAAATTGATTGTGTCGGTTATATGCCGCTTTGAATACGTCATTATTTGCTAGGAAGTAGGTTAAATGAAATCGGGGTTCCACAACCAATTTAGTGAATCCTGCAAACGAATAAATAGTTGCTCGTAAGCCACCATCCAGTGTAGTGTTTTTACTAAAAACGAATTTGTCTTCGCCATAAAAACTACTCTCAATACTGGTTTCATAATTGGGATTACCCACTATGGTATCGATATCATTTTGGTTCGGATAGTTTTGAGAAACCAAATTATTAGCCCCTAGTAGGAATTGTCTAAAGGTATTTTGCCATCCAAAACTAAGGTGATGCTCATTTGAGTAGGCATATTCCCAATCTGTTTTTAATCCGATGTCTCGGATACCACGTTGCAGTTTTTCTTCTACTAACGGATTGACCGAAAGGTTGAAATCAAACGTTTCTTGACTGTAGTCGTTTTTATTTTTATAACTTGAATAATGAATAGAATGTATTCTTTTAAGCTGACTAGAAACTTGTTCGGTATAATTAACGGATGCTAGTACATTATACCATTTTTGAGTTATTCCATAGGTTATGGGGATGTTGCCATTTGCCGTATCAGAGGTTTCTAAGGAAACAAAATACAAATCCCGAGTATTCATAAAACTAAAATCTAGCTTATCTCCATTTTTCAAATATTTACCGTAGCCTATTTGGTAATCGTAAATATTAGCGTTCACACTTCGTTGTCTAGACTCAGCGGGTATAAGTAAATCTATCCAAGAACGTCGAGCAGACAAGGTAAAATAGCTCAAATCTTTTTTGATGCTTTCGATGTAAATGCCTGCGTTGATGGGTGTCATTTCAAATTCACCTTTTACGCCACTGTAACTTCCAGTTTTGCTGCTTTCCAGTGAAATAGTCGACGATAATCTTCCACCGTATTTAGCAGAAGAAATACCACGCGATATTCCAGTATTTGCAATACTACGTTGGTGAAAAACCGATGAAAGCCCAAAGATGTGGTTCGAATTGTAAATAGGCGTTCCATTATACAGCATCAAATTTTGATCTACCTCACCCCCACGCACAAATAAATTACTGTAGCCCTCTGAGCCTTGTTCTATGCCGGGTAACATTTGTAGTTGCCTATTAATGTCAGATTCTCCCAAAAAATAGGTCATATTTTCCAGGTTTTTATTTTTGTTTTTATTCTTAAAATCTAAAAAGCCTACCATAAAACCCATGTGATAGGGATTGGTATTTTCTTTTGCAGACATAAAAACCGTAGTGTACTTATCATAGGGAAGCGCTAAATACAATGTGTCGTAGCCGACAGCGGTAAAAATTAACTTACTATCACTTTCAAAATAACTTAGAATAAATTCGCCTTGATCGTTAGTATACCCTGCATTTCCGGTTTCAGGTTCTTGTACTTTGACAAAGGGTATTGGATTTTCATCCTGATCCACCACTTTACCCCGTGTATTTTTTTGAGCTAAAGCACTAAAAACTAAGGTATTTATGAATAGTAGAAGATAAAAAATTCGCATACGCAAATATGCTCTGTATTATCAGTTTTAACAAGGTGCATTTTATAAACGTTTATTTTGATGTAGAATTTACATTAAAGTAAAATTTGCATGCTTAATTCGCACAGTGAATAAAAATATTTTTTTTCTGCTTATATCGCTAGTTTCAATAAGCGCAATTCCAAAATCGAATGTTAAACCTAAATTAATTGTGGTTATAAGCGTAGATCAGATGCGTGCTGATTACATCGAACGATTTAAAAGTCAGATGCCGTTCGTTTATCAAGAATTGTATAATGGCGGTTTAAATTATGTAAATACGCATCATTTTCACTCAAAAACCACTACCGCTGCTGGTCACGCTACACTGGCAACAGGCTGTTTGCCAAGTACGCATGGTATAGTAGATAACAATGTGTATGTGCGTGCTACACGAAAAACCGAATACTCTATATTAGACACATCCATCTCTTTTTTAGGCGTAGATCGATGTTCGTTGCAAAAAGTATCTGCAGCCAAACTTCAGAAACCATCTATTGGCGATTATGTTAAAATGAACGATCCGCTGAGCAAGAGCTACAGCGTAGCGTTGAAAGATAGATCATCTATATTGATGGGGGGGCATTTAGCCAATAGAGCCTATTGGTTTGACGGTCAGAGCACACAAATGGTGAGTACCAATTACTATGCTGAGCCCTTTCCTGAATGGGTTAAAGCCTTTAGAGCAGACCAACTTTATGCATCGGAAATAGAAACTGGTTGGTTACTTAATTCTGCTATCCCAACGGTGCATAACCATTTACTAGATCACGACAGTGCAGCGTATGAATGTGGTACGTTTCAACCTTGGTTCCCGCATACGTTAAAAAGTATAGAAAGCGTAAAAGAAGGTGAAAATAAAATTGGAACTTTTATGTGGAATACCCCGTATGGTGACGAGTTTGTGTTAAAGTTTGCGGAACAACTTATAGTTAAAAATCAATTAGGGTCTGATGAACATACCGATGTGCTAACCATCAGTCTTTCGGCTGCAGATGTAATTGGGCATCAATTTGGCCCTAACAGTGTTGAAATTGCAGACTATTACACTCTATTAGACCACTACTTAAAGGAATTTATTACCATGCTGAATCAAAAAATAGGTAAGGATAACTATATACTTGCCTTAACAGCGGATCATGGTGTAGTACCGATGCCAGAATTTTCAAGTTTAACCGACAAAGCCGTGCGTGTGGAATCTCAGCAATTTGACAACGATATGCTAGGTATTGATCAATCCTTAAAACAGCTATTTAACCTAACTGAGAGCACTTTTTTAGAAAAATCGTATGAAGGCGTGGAGCCTAATTTTGAGTTGCTTAAGTCCCATCATATCGATTCGTTTGTATACTTAGATGCATTAAAGGAAAGACTAAAGAAGCTACCTTACGTAGATCAAGCCTACACACCTGACGATTTTGTGCATAGTACGAACAACGAAAATTACAAACAGCAGTTTAAAAATAGCTATGACCCACGATTTGGGTATTATGTACAATTGCTTTGCACTCCCTTAAGTCTTGTCGATATGAGGAGTTGCGGTACTACCCACGGAACACCGTATAGCTACGATACGCATGTACCATTTATTATTTACACTACCCGAGTAAAGCGCAAAAAAGTAAGTACGCTAACCCAAACGATAGATATAGCTCCTACTTTACTGGGATTAGCAGGTATGGATATTACGAAGAAAGTGGACGGTAAAAATCTACTAAGCAAGTAGAAAATTAATTACCTCAACAAATCGTATAAGGCGGTTTGAGATCTCAAAGGGGCTTGACCGTTGGTGTACATGGTATTAGAAAGTGTACTGTCTATCACCCTAGCTCTTTGGTTGTCAGACCATTGCAAATATAAATATGCGATAAGCTCTTTTCGTATATTATGATCATAAATTGGAGTAAGCGCTTCTATTCTAATATCTAAATTCCGAGTCATCAAATCGGCAGAACCTAAATACAGTTTACCACTTGTCTCGTCACCAAACCAAAATACGCGCGAGTGTTCTAAAAATCGTCCTACAATACTTCTAATGGTAATATTTTCTATGGGAACAAGACTACACACCCCTCTCACCAGTAACTTTATCTCTACACCTTGCTGAGCAGCATGAAGAAGAGCATTAATCATACCCTCATCTACCAGATTATTTATTTTAATAAAAATGTGACCTTTACCACCACTCTGTGTCACTTTAATCTCATTATCAATCAATTCCAGTAAACGTTTTCTTAAATTAATAGGTGCTATAAGTAGGTGCTCAAACGTATAACTGAGATATGGTTTTTCAAAGATTTGAAATACGCGTTCTACTTCATTGGTAATTCGTTCGTCCGATGTGATTAATGCAGTATCGCCGTAAATTTTCGCTGTTTTTTCGTGAAAATTACCTGTGCTTATTAACGAATAATTCTTTAAAACACCTTTCGAAAAACGCTGTATTAGCAAAAGTTTACTGTGTATTTTTAAACCTTTGAGCCCAAAATCAATATGAATATTCTCATCTTGGAGCTGTTTAGACCATTCTAAGTTGGCTTCTTCATCAAATCGCGCTCTAAGCTCAATAACCACATAAACTTGCTTCCCATTACGAGCGGCATTTTTAAGCGCTTTTATTATTTTGGACTTAGGAGCTACCCTGTAAAGACTCATTTTAATGCTCTCTACCTTAGGATCAATAGATGCTTCTCTGATAATATCTATAATAATATCAAAAGAGTGATAGGGCATTTGCAGCAGAATGTCACTTTCAGTTATTTGCTTCAAAAGTGGTCTTTTTTTGTTCAGACTATGGTGTTCAATAGAGGGTAACTCCGCATAGCATAGGTCTTCTCTTCCTAAATTAGGGAATCCCATAAAATCTCTAAAATTATGGTAACGACCACCTGGAATTAGATTGGTGCTTGGCGAGAGTTTTATATTGGATATGATATAATCCAATTGGGTTTCCGGCATTTCACGGTCATACACGAATCGTACTACCTTCCCTTTCTTGCGGTTAGAAACACTTTTTGTTACCTTTTCATAATAACTAGCGCTAAAATCATCATCAAGGTCAAGTTCAGCATCCCTCGTCAGCTTTATAATGTATGATGTGATGTCTAAGGGCTCGAAGATGGAAAGTATATACGGCATATTGTAGCGAATTACGTCATCCAAATAAATGATGTTTTTTTGGTCATTTTCGCTTGGCAACTCAATAAAACGAGAGATATAATCTGTAGGGAGTTCTATAAGTGCATGATGCTGTTTATCTGATTTTTTGGTAAAGGAAATGAAGAGGTAAACGGATTGATCTTTTAAATATGGAAATTTTTTAACATTACTTATAATCAATGGAGTAATCAGAGATTCTACTTCCTTTAAAAAATAACTTCGTACAAAATCAGCTTGTTTTTCGTCTAGGTTCTTTTCGTTTTTTATGAAAATGTTTTCTTGAGTTAGCTGAAATAAGATTTGCTCGTAGGTTTCATAAAATATAGCGTGTAATTGAATAACACGACTTTGAATTTGTTCGAGGATGGATCTTGTTTGTTGCGCTAATTCAGCGTTACTCGTTTCAAGTGCATTTTGAAAACGGATAAGAGTTGCAACGCGTACTCTAAAGAACTCATCTAAATTATTGCTATAAATACCCAAAAACCGCATTCGCTGAATTAGAGGTACATCTTTATTTTGGGCCTCTTGCAATACCCGTTCGTTAAAGGAAAGCCAGCTGATGTCTCTATTTATCATACCTATGGGGGAAATTACTAACGCTTAATTAATGGGATACACTAAACTTAGTTTTAAGGAGGTTGCTCTAGTGGTTCTTTTACTGGTAAGCCTATTGCCCTCACCATCTATAAGTTGGTCTTGAATAGGTCCAAAACCGTATTTTAAATTAACTTCTACCGGCGATATACCTCTTACAAAACTTACACCTCCAGTGACGGCAGGCATTAGCCAGGCTTTATTTATTCCACTGGATTGGGGTTCACTGCTAAAGTTAAAAAGGCCTAGTTTGTTAAATTCATAACCTGCTCCAATGTTAATTCCGAAATCGTCTGTGGCAAAAAACGTAGAACCAGCGCCAAAATAAATCCGTGCTAAAACAGGTATTTGTAGTGTTCCGAAACCACTTCCTCCTCGCACATCAAGACTCGTGGCAAATACATTGCTAAAACCAAATGCAACCGGTGCAGAAAGCGCGAAAGCGAGATTTTCTTGAAAATCGATAATGTTGTATCTCGCTTCAAATCCCAAAGAATAAAGTGAAGATGAAGAACTCTGGGTTGCAGCTCTACTGTATTTAAAACTAGGTTGCGTCTCCCGTGGATTATAATATCCTAAGGGAGAAGTAATATAATCTATGAGAAATGAACTCGAAATACTTAAATAGGTTCTACTCTTCCAATCTGTAAACTCAGTTTGGTTAAAGTCGCTCTCTTGTTCGTCTTCATTTTGCACAGCGTTAACTTGAGCGAAAGAAACGTTACTCACCAGAAGTAGTAAGATAAGGATACTATTTTTCGTCATATTGTTCAACGTTTCAAAATTAACACGTTTTAAAAAGGTTCACGTCACTAGTTTACCATTTATTTCTTCTTTGGTAAAAAGATGATAGGAAAGTGGAAGTAATATAGAGACAAAGAAAATACTAGCTTGTCGCTCCAGTAAAGATTCAAATTGGAGCGATACAAATAGGATTGCTACTATTCCACAGAATGGAAATAAGGTAGATGGTGACAGTTTGATTAGTGCCGAAAAATAGATAAGTAATGAGAATACACCAATCCAACCAAACTTAACCCCGTATTCCAAAAATTGGTTATGAGGACCTACCCTATTTTCTTTAAAAAGAACGGATTTACGTATGGTGTATGCCTCTTGTATTTTAGCTTCTTGGGCCTCAGAACCTACCCCAAAGGCGTTTTTACGAAGAATAAATAACGATGTCTTATATCCTTCAAAACGCATTGCCATAGACTTATAATTAATTTCCTTACCGTTTCCCCAACTTCTAAAATCTTCCAAACTATTTGCTGTTTTACTTCTAAATGAGTTGCTGGAGAGATAGACTATGCTAACAAAAAGCACACTGCCCAAAACCCCAAAAAGGAATAGCTTAATCGATTTTTGTTGATATACCAGAATAATTAAAGCTACTATAAATCCGCAATAAAGTGCAATTAAGCCAGTTCGAGAACTCAAAATATGGCAACATATGGTAATCACAATCAGCATTCCTGCACCTACATACGTTGTATTTCCGGGTATTTTTTTCAAATAGAGTAAACCTGCTAAGCCCAATATTACCCAGGCATTCAGTATACCAAAATGAATGTGATGCATATTGGGAATGGGTATATGTTTGCTTTGTAATAGCAAAGCATTATAGTATTCTTTGTGCATTAGGTAATTGGTAACAGCCACTAGGTCTACGACCAAAATCACAGCGGATAGTATCAAAAACAGTATAATGAGTTGAGATTTAAGCTTTCCAAATGCAGCAAAACAAGCGAGTTGAAGGCCTACAAAGACAAGAAGAAGCACTAGTTTGTCTAGTGCAATAGAGGCATCCACACTTCTAAAAACATCGAGTATGTACAACAAAAAGATAAAAATTAAGCTGTATGCTATGCCACTTAACTCTTTTGAAAATGATGCTTTGTAAAATAATATAGCTATCACAATAAGCAAGAACGATGATATACTTAAGATAGCAGGCGAATAAAATAAGCTGCTAAAACCAATAGCACTTATGGTGGTAAAAACAACAGCAGGAATACGGTAAGTTGTGAACTTATCGAGCATAGCTTACTGCTACTTTGTCTTTCGATCGGATGGATATTTTTTGTGAAGATAGGGAACTAATTCTGAGTATTTCGGAACTGTTTTCTGGCTTGGTAAAATTACCTATTACCTTGACAAATACCGTACTCTTATTCGCTGGATTCGTAACCATAAGAACCGTACCGATAGGCGCGTTAAAATGAAATGCAAAGTTTTTGTCACCGGGTAAATCTTCGTTTCCAACGGTCACGATACCTGTTTCTTCTACTTTTTCGATATCGTATTCGACTAGTTTTTCTACTTTGACAGTATATCCTGAAGAACTCTCTACTGTTTTGGTAGTAACTTCTGTGTTAAACCCAACATCCTCATACTTGTTTTCGCGCAATTCCGACTTCATTTTGTCATAGTCTTTTGCCACTTTATCTTTTTTGTCATTTGCGGGTTGAGTTTCTTTGCTTGCACTTACAATCAGAATTTGTCCTTCTGAAAGCTCATCTGAGGTTAGCTTATTTAGTTTTTTAATACTTTCAACAGATAGTTCATATTTTTTTGAAATAGTATACAGTGTTTGTCCTGCTTCTACCGTATGATTTTTGGTCACCACAGTGTTTGGCGATTCAATCTTTGTGCTGGTCTCCTGCGAAACACTACTCCCGGCTTTCTGATTTGATTTAACTTCGGCATACATGGGAATTAGCAGTACTTGGTCTATTTTAATAGCTGAATCAGCACCAGGGTTTTGATCCACAATGCTTTTTAGAGCAACATTGTATCGTTTACTCAAACTATACAAGCCATCCCCTTTTTCTACTTTATGAAGAATATATGTTTTACCATTTTTAACTTTGCTTCCAATAGAATCACACTTGTGAGCTAATGCATTAAAGGAACTCAGAAATACGATGATGGTCAATAATTTTTTCATTATGAATGCAAATTTATCAACGATAATTCTGGATTAAACAATTAGTTATTCACTTTGTAGTAAGGATTACTAGTATTGTGGTCAAAATGAAACACATTTTAAGTATAGCACTATTCGTGTTTAGTTGGATGATAAACTTCGGTCAGCAAAATAAGCCCAAGGTCATTGTTTTTGAACTAAAAAGTGAAATAAATAGAACCTCAACGCGTATTACCAGCCAAGCGGTTGCCGAAGCCGAAAGGTTAAATGCCGATTTAATAATCGTTCACATGAATACGTATGGAGGTTACGTGACAGATGCAGACTCTGTAAGATCTCGATTACTAAATACAAAGATACCTACGTGTGTATTTATAGATAACAATGCCGCCAGTGCTGGAGCGCTAATATCTATTGCGTGTGATGCCATTTATATGCGAAAAGGTGCCAGTATTGGGGCATCTACCGTAGTTATAGAAACGGGAGAAAAGGCGCCAGATAAATACCAAAGCTACATGCGTAAGCAAATACGAAGCACGGCAGAAAGCAAGGGTAAAATACTTAGTGTAAAAGACGGCGACTCTACCTATATCTACAAACGAAATCCAGATATTGCAGAAGGAATGGTGGATGAACGCATGATTGTTCCGGGTTTGGTAGATTCTACTAAGGTAATTACACTTTCTACGGAAGAAGCATTAAAATGGGGTTATTGTGACGGTATTGTTGCTTCTATTTCAGAAATAGTAGCACTAAAAGGATTGGAGAATGCTGAAATAATCACGGTAGAACCAAGTGCCATAGATAATAGCTTAGCGATTCTTTCCCTTCCTTGGCTTCGTATGATTTTAATCCTACTGATTATTGGTGGCATTGTGTTGGAGCTACAAGCGCCGGGATTAGGTGTTCCTATCGTGGTATCTATAGCAGCGGCCATAGCTTTTTTTGCTCCATTATATTTGGATGGCTTTGCCGAAAACTGGGAAATTTTAGTATTTATATCGGGGTTAGTTCTGCTAGCGTTAGAAATTTTTGTGATACCAGGATTTGGAGTTGCGGGAATCAGTGGCATTATATTTTTAGTTTCAGGCTTAACCTTAAGTATGATACGCAACGTAAACTTAGATTTTGGGGATGTTTCACCCACAGAGATAAACAATGCGATTGCAACGGTCTTGTTTTCACTTGTAGGCTTTGCATTATTACTCTATTTTTTCGGTTCTCGTTTTATCAAATCTACTTTATTTCAAAAGGCTGTACTTCACAATACCATAGCTAAAGCTCCTGGAATACAGCATAGTAACGTTGATTTAAGCACGCTTATAGGTGAGCAAGGAATTGCACATACCGCTCTTAGGCCGATGGGAAGAGTACAATTAAATGGTATTACTTTTGAAGCCAAGACAGACGGTGAGTTTGTAGATAGTGGTAAAAATATTCAAGTTAAACGCATCGAAAATCAATACCTAGTGGTCAAAACATTTTAATATCATGAGAAAAATTATACTTCTATTCGTTCTTTTGGCTTCCATTTCGCAGGGATTTGCACAGGACGAAGTTCAATTGCAACTAGATGACACCTTATACTTTGCGCCCATAGCAACGGACAATTACGTCTATATCGATTATTATAAAAAGACACGTTTCGAAAAAGATAAGATAGATTTTGACACGTGCTACAACCAAAACTTCTACAACCTTTTTTTTGGAGATGGCGATTTTGACGTGAGTCGAATGCCAAAACGTTTAGCCAAATCGTACGGTATAATCAAATATATTATGGCGGGTAAGGATACCGCAGGTAATGATGTAAACGTCATTATAGCCATGATAGAAAATGGTGTCTCCGCTGCTTATATTATGGAAGATGCCTTTATTCATGAAGAGGTGTGGTACGCCCCAAAACAATGAAAGTACTCATCATTCGGCTTAGTTCTATTGGTGATATTGTATTAACAACACCCGTAATTCGGTGTGTCAAAAAACAACTTGGGAGTGCTGAGGTACATTTTCTGACCAAAAAGTCGTTTTCTAGCTTGGTCGCTCATAACCCTTATGTTGATCAGGTAAAATATTGGAATAAGGACACAAGAGCTTTGTGTACTGAGTTGGTGTTAGAAAACTATGATTTAGTTATTGATTTACACAAAAACGTACGTACGCGATTACTTAAAAATACGCTTAAAACCAAGTGGATTTCGTTCAACAAACTCAATATTCAGAAGTGGTTGTTTGTTCAGTTTAAATGGAACTTACTCCCACCACTTCACATTATAGATCGTTATTTCGAAGCATTAAAATCACTCGCTGTAGTGGATGATAAAAAAGGAGTAGATTACTTCTTTCCAGATAGTCTATCCTTGCAATTATCTGATTATAATCTCGTTCCTAAATCCTATGTTGCCATTGCGATTGGCGGGACGTATTTCACGAAACAGATACCGTTAAACGTTATTTTAGATACTATTAAACATTTAGGTGGCACAGTGGTATTGTTAGGTGGTGGCGATGCTGATGAGGCAAAAGCCAAAGAAATTATGGACAATATGCTACCTAATTCGGTACTAAACCTATGCAATAAATTGACATTAGACGAATCTGCATTTGTAATCAAAAATGCCTCGGACTTAATTACAGGAGATACAGGGCTTATGCACATTGCTTCTGCTTTTGAAACGCCTATACACTGTCTTTGGGGCAACACACACCCTTCTTTTGGTATGTATGCGTATCGTGTTCAAACCCAAACTATTTTCAATCATCAAGTGGATTTAAAATGCAACCCTTGCAGTAAGCTAGGAAGTAATTCCTGTCCACGCGGACATTTTAAGTGTATGCAAAAACAGAATGTTGAACAAGTCGTGAAAAACTGCCAAGTCTTACATTAATTACAATATTTAACTTTGCCCAAAATCTAAACGAATACATGAGAAAAATAACACTAGTTGTCATGCTGTTGCTCGGAATAATGACCTTCGCACAAACCAAAGTAGCCTTTGCTAAACTGGTAAAACAAGAAGATGGCACGTACTACTACGAAGGGAAGTCCTTTACAGGCGAATCGCTAATGCTTTGGCCTAATAATAACAAACCCATGCAACGCATTAATTGGACGAACGGACAAATTGATGGTGTTTTTAGTAGCTGGTATGAAGATGGAAAACCAGACCAAGAAATAGGATATAAAAAAGGAGTGAGACATGGTGTTTTCAAAACGTTTTATAGAAATGGTTTACCTGAGGTAGATTGCATTTATCGAGAGGGTATTTTACATGGCGCTTACCGAGCCTACAGGGCAAATGGTGAGCCTCTGAAAACGGTTATGTTTTTAAACGGCAAAGAAGAAGGCCCCTTTGTAACTTATCACGACAATGGAAAGGAAGAGCAAGTTGGGAATTTTAAAAATGGATTGCCCGAGGGATTAGTTACCTCCTACGACAGAGATGGCGCAAAACGTAAAGAGATTAATTATAAAAACGGCGTAAGACACGGACTAAGCACGCTCTATCACATCAGTGAAAAAGTAGCTGAAACGAGTGAGTATAGAGATGGTTTTGCTACGGGTGAAAGACTCGTTTACTCGTTAGAAGGTGCGTTAATGCTCAAGGAAACCTATCAAGACGGTAAGTTAGAAGGTGAAACAATCATTTACACAATGAGTGGTAGTCCGCTTGAAGTTAAGACCTTCAAAAACGGACTTCTAAACGGAGCCTATAAATATTACAAAGAAGAAGGTATAGACACTTATGGCGATTACGAAGATGGTTTAAAAACAGGCCCTTGGGTAGAACATAAATTCAATGAAGGCGGCGTGGATGAAGGAAGCTACATCAAAGGCAAACGAAATGGCCCTTGGAAAGTGGGCGCAACGAATCTATACGGAAAGTGTGAAGGTGAATTTAAAGACGATATGAAGCACGGCACCTGGAATTACTGGAAACACAACGGTAAAAAATGGAAGAAAGAGCAATGGGACAGCGGTGTACTCCTCAAGTAAATTCCGCGGTGAATGGTGATTTAACCGTACATCTGGATAATACTGGATATTGGACAATAGACCTATCCTATTGCCTTAGTTAAACTAGAACACAACCATGGATAAATCTGCTTATCAAGTTTCTATCGAAAATAGTGTACTAACTTCAGAAACGTTGTGCAATGATTATGAAGATTGCACCTTCCTTAATTGTGATTTATCGGAATTAAACCTGGCGGAAGTAAGTTTTTCGGAGTGTTCATTCTCTGGCTGTAACTTGACTAATGTCAAAATAAAGCATACCGCATTTAAAAATGTAACCTTTACTGATTGTAAACTAATGGGTATTCAATTTACGGATGCCAATCGCTTTTTATTGGAACTTACTTTCACCAATTGCATCTTGGATTATAGTTCGTTTTATCAACTCAAATTAAGTAAAACCCGGTTTTCTAATTGCTCGCTTAAGGATGTAGATTTTGTTGAAACCGACCTTAGCAACGCTAGTCTTGATACGTGTGACCTGTATGCTGCCACATTTGAACGCACCAATCTTTCCCAAGCCGATTTTCGTACGGCGATTAACTATAATCTAGACCCATCCCTTAATACTATGACAGGTGCAAAATTTTCAGTATTAAGTCTAGCTGGGCTTTTAGATAAGTACAAGTTGAAAATAACTTAATCCATTTTCCGCTCACTCCATTTAAAAAGCGCGAGATCATACTTAATAGGATCCATTGGATCCAATAGTAAGAGATTATCAGACAACTCGGTTACTGCTTTCCAATCTTGTTGGGTTCTGGTTAGCAGATTAAAGTGAAAAGCGGCTCGTTGTACATGCACATCCAGTGGGCATTTTAGTTCGGAGGTATGTATGGATTTCCATAAACCAAAATCTATGTCACCTTTCCTAACCATCCATCTCAGGTACATATTGAGTCGCTTAGCCGAAGAGTTTTTGGCTGGATTAGCGATGTGTTTTTTGGTGCGATCAGAAACAAAGTCGTTATCAAAAAAGGCGTGGTGAAAATGAGCAATTCTATCGTGCATCGTATTCCCCGTAAAATAATCTTCCAAAGATTCTCCATTTTGATACCATCGTTTTAGTACTTCTATGAAGTATAAGATATCGGTTGCATTAAAGGTGCGGTGCACAAACTTTTCAAAAACGATAAGATCTTTAGCCGAGTGTTCTACCAAAAAACGATGAGGCTCCTCTCCCATCCAATGCATGATTTTGTTCGTGTTGTTGATGATGGTTTTTCGCTGGCCCCAAGCTAAGGTAGCCGCAAAAAATGCCGAAATCTCAATATCTTCTTTACCTGTAAATCGCTTGGGAATTAAAATAGGATCATGTTCTATAAAATCTTGCAGATTGAGCTCTTCTAAGATTTTATCTAATGTACGTTGGGTTGAAATCACTTAATTGCCTTTTGCTCGCCTCAAATGTTATATATTTATGGTTCTAATCAAACATTATCTCTAACTATATTCAGTAGCTTATAAAGGAATGTTTTGACGTGATTCTTTCAAAACAAATGGAATTGATGTAAGTTGCCGGCCTATTACACCACAATTAGAATGGTTAACCCTAAAATGCTTCCGTACATAAATTCAGTAGTACAAAACATGCCTCAAGATTGGTTAAATCTAACCACACATAGGCTAGATATTTATGATGAAAAATTGGCTAAAACGCAATTTTTAGACTTGTTCCAAGAACTATATGAGTCGGGTAATGCAGAAACTTCTTCGTTAAGCAAACTCCCTACGGCATACGATTATATTCGGCTCGGTCACCCGTTGTCGTGCATTCTAGAATGGGTTATTGCCGATTTAAATAAAGTAACTTCTGAGTGTGTCATTAGTTTTTCTTCTAAGTCAGCACCTCTTTTAGCGGTCTTACGAAAAAACCTTTTGCTTCATCAAAACACTCTAATACTCTACCATGGAGAATTACCTGCTTATTTGGATTTTGATTTAATCCGCAGTATTTATGGCTATCATTTTGAGCTAAAACAAGTAGATAATCCTTCGTCCGTTATTTCT
>CAMDCQ010000026.1 GCA_945890595.1 Chitinophaga pinensis | reverse complement strand
CCGTTAACAGAGTTACTATAATCGGCAACGATAAGACTAGTGATTTTGTGGCATTGCGAGTTATTCGTACCAGACCCGGCGATAAATTTAGCAGATCAGATATACAGAGAAGTATGCGCGAATTAGCCCAACTGGGCTTCTTTGATCCGGAAGGTCTTGATGTAAATCCTAAACCTAATCCACAAAATGGAACAGTTGACATAGAATATAAAGTAGCTGAAAAACCAAGTGACCAAATAGAGGCATCAGGCGGATGGGGTGGATTTGGCGGATTTGTTGGAACTTTAGGCCTTACCTTAAATAATTTTAGCTCTCGAAAGATGCTACAAAAAGGTGGTTGGAATCCCATTCCTGCTGGAGATGGTCAAAAACTATCCTTAAGGGCTCAGAGTAATGGACCGCAATTTCAAGGTTACAACTTCTCTTTTACAGAGCCTTGGTTAGGAGGTAAAAAACCAAATTCACTTAGCATTAGCTTATTTCACAATGTGCAATCTACCTTTAGTTTTGCTAAGGACAGACCAAAGTTTACAACATCAGGTGGCAGTATTGGATTTGGAAAACAATTAAAGTTTCCTGACGATTATTTCTCGTTTAGCACTTCTTTGACGTACCAAAGATATGGATTACACGATTGGAACAACTTTGGTGCTGCTGAACTTGGTTTTACCAATGGTTATGCTAATAATCTTAGCATCTCCACAATACTGGGACGTAACAGTACCAACCACCCGATTTATCCTACAGAAGGAAGTTCGTTTTCTGCCAGCATACAATTCACTCCTCCCTATTCACTAATCAATCCTAAAGAAGATTACGCAAAACTCACTGCACAAGAAAAGTTTAAATGGGTAGAGCTGGTTAAAACTAAATTTTCTGGACAATGGTATATTGGCTTTCCTGCCAATGCTAAACGACAATTTGTTGTCGCTCCAGCGTATAGATTTGGTGCGGTTGCCCCATGGAATAAAAAAATAGGTTACTCTCCTTTCGAACTCTTTAGAGTAGGAGGAAGTGGCTTATCTAACTTTGTTTTATATGGTACAGATATAGTGGCACAAAGAGGTTACGATGAAGGAAAAATAAGTGACCCTCAGTTCGGACAAAGTGCCTTACCTATTTATACCAAATACAGTATTGAAATAAGATATCCTTTAACAGTTGGTCAGTCAAGTACCATATATGTTCAGACCTTTTTAGAGGCAGGAAACGCATACAACAGTTTCCAAGATTTCAACCCATTTGAAGTGAGAAGAGCGGGTGGAGTAGGTGTTAGATTATTTCTCCCTATGTTTGGCTTATTAGGGGTCGATTACGCTTGGCCTATGGATGCATCAAAATATGATCAAAAAGGTATTTTTCACTTTTTCATAGGTCAGCAATTTTAGGTCGTATTATGTCTTAGTCCGTTAATTTACCAAAAAGAGTTATTCGGTTATGTATAAAACAAGACTTTCCTACCTCTTTTTAATTGCCACATACACTATGAGTTATGGTCAAGACACCATTAACTATAATCGCTTAGTAATCGACAAAATAGGAGAAAGCGTACCCATCAACTACAAATCGTCTGTAACTGGTGCCAAGATGACGGCCTACCTACAGGACGGAAAATGGCTCGCGGTAGACTCTCTGAATAACGTCCTTATCGAAGCACATTACTCTGCCAATAAAAAAAAACAGAGTACATCAAAGGACGGTCTAGAAATTTTCCTTGATCCTATTCTAGGAGACACCATTCTAATACGTGAGTTTGACAAAGGGCGGCTCAAGCAACAAATTGCTTACCGCCCAGCTATCATCGTATATGGTAATACCATTTTCCATTGTTACTTAGATTTTGCCTCCTACACAATTGCCGAATACACACGCGACTATTCTGGAAAAGGAGATTTTACTTCTATTTGGAAATCTACGTTGGAGGATCCAAAACAAATTTTGAAAAACCCCGAATATTTGCGTCAAGAAGCCGAATATGGTGATCCTACACTCATACAACCCGCTACGTACAGCACTAAGGCACAGTATAACTATGTAAACAATCCTGAGTTTGAAGTGCATCCTAGAGCTCAGTTTTCTATCATGTCCTTTACCAACCAAATGGAGTATTGGAGCATTGCTTCTGAATCTCCTGACTTATATATTTCTCCAGAATCCGCTTTAAGCGGGAGTTCATTTGTGGGATTCAGGGTTTTTAGTTTAAAAAAAGACATTGAATACCTTCAAAATGAATTAAAACAACCCTTAAAAAAAGATTCAATTTACTGTTTTAGCGCCTACTTGCGGCTCTCTCCTGGCAGTAAGTACGCTACTAACGCTTTTGGGTTTTTACTCTCAGCAGAGCCGCAGCAAATTAACACAGATCAACTTTTACGCATTAAGCCTAGTAAGCATCTAAATACGCAAATACTTAACTACAAAACGCGTTGGATGAAAGTACAATGTAACTACAAAGCTCAAGGTGGAGAGAAATATTTAGTTATTGGAAGTTTTCAAAATCATAAGGAATTGCAACTAGTAGAGGTACCCGGTCAAGTTATAGAAAGCTACTATTACATGGAGGATGTAAGCCTTGTGCCCATAGACAAAGAAGAAAATTGTGCCTGTAATTTTGCGGATGAAAGAAAGGAACCTGCGCAAGAATTGATTTATGAAGATGAAAATCATACTAAGTTTGATACGCTCAGGGTAGGCCAAAAATTAATATTAGATAACATTCATTTTGAAAATGACGAATCTGAGTTGCTCCCAGAATCGTACAAAGCACTTTATGACGTATTGCTCTATCTTACAGAAAACCTGAAAGTTAAAGTAGAACTATCTGGGCACACTAGTATTATTGGTGGTGCAAACCACAATTTAAGATTAAGCCTAAAACGAGCCGAAGCCGTTAAAAAATTTTTAAGTCTTAATGGTATTGATGAGGACCGAATAGAAACGGTTGGTTTTGGTTCTCAATTTCCGATAGCTAGTAACGAAACGGAAGTTGGACAAAAAGAAAATAGACGAGTAGAATTTAAAATATTAGCGAAATAACACGCTTATTTACGCTGTTTGTAAACAGGAACAGTACTGCAAGGCTCACCAAACATTAGAGACTTTACCACAGGCACTAGCTTACTAGTTAACAGTACATACGCGTGATTGCTAATCGCTCGATTTCCACATCCTTTAATAACTACTCGCTTGTCTAAATAATCCTCAGCACGTATTACCGAAAGCTCTCTTTCTACAATCATAGCATTGAGCTGGGCAGGTGCGCAAAAATAAACACTCGAAGTGTAGACTTGTAATGCTGATGCTACCAACATATAAGCCCATGTAGGCACTACTGCATCTGCAGAGCAATGTATTGCAACATCACAATCTTTATAGATAGACCAGTCTGCTTCTTTGATCCATGCTCTAAAATCGGCTTCTTTTAAGATTAAACCTTGAAAAAGTTGCTCTGCAATATCTATAGACTTAGCATCACGGTTGGGTATAAGATCCTCTAAGTCTATGGATATAATTCCGCTTTGAGCTACTCTATTTATGATACCCTCTTCTTCCATTATTCTCCTACCGTACTTATTTTCAACGCATTCGTTTTTCCGTTTTCCGATACGGGCATCGCTGCAGTATTTATGACCACATCACCATCTGCCAATAAGCCTTCTCCCTTTAAGAGACTAATTACTTCTTTGATAGTATGATCTGTATTTGTCATGCCGTTATAATAAAATGCCCTCACGTTCCAAACCAAGCTTAGTCTTGCGAGTAAGTGTTTGTTTGCCGTAAAGATAAAGACATCACAATTGGGTCTTCCACTTGCTATTTTATATGCAGTGTAACCACTTTGTGTCATCGATATAATTGCCTTAGCATTTAACCCTTCGCTCATATTTACCGATGAATAACATATTCTATCTGAGATAAACGAAGGTGATGAGGGATCTGGTTTCTTAAATTTGTTATAAATATTCCAACCTTGCTCGGTACTTCCCAATATTTTTTCTACCGCTTCAACCGCTTTTAACGGATACTCCCCTACAGAAGTTTCTGCACTAAGCATTACCGCATCTGCGCCATCCATAACCGCATTTGCTACGTCACTTGTTTCCGCTCGAGTTGGCGTAGGAGAGGTTATCATACTTTCCATCATTTGGGTAGCAATAATTACCGGCGTAGATGCATCAATACAAAGAGACACGATTTTCTTTTGAATCATAGGAACCTGCTCCATAGGCATCTCCACACCTAAATCGCCTCGTGCAACCATGATTGCATCCGTTACGGCTATAATTGATTCTATATTTTTAACCGCTTGAGGCTTTTCTATTTTAGCTATGATGTGTGCGTGGCATTCATTTGCATTTAGTATTTCTCGAAGCTCACTTATGTCTTGTGCTTCTCTTACAAACGATAGAGCTACCCAATCCAGTTTGTGCTCCATTATAAACTCAAGGTCTTTTCTGTCCTTAGGCGTAAGGCAAGCAACTGACATATCCGAAGAAGGTAAGTTAAATCCTTTATTAGAACTCAAATAACCTCCGTTAATCACTACAGCCTCAACGGTATTTCCATCAACTCTTTTAGTGAATTCCAATTCAAGCTTTCCATCGTCTAACAATACTCTTTCACCCACTTTAACATCACGTGCTAGCGTTGAATACTTTACGTAAATAGTGCTTCCTGAACTTATCGTTGCTTCGGTGGTCAGAGTCATAGTTGCCCCAGTCTCCAGCAACATTTGGTTATTTTCTACCTTCCCTATTCTAAGTTTGGGACCTTGTAAGTCCCCTAGAATAGCAACGTTAGTCCCGAGTTCGGCATTAGCTTGTCGGATATTATGTACTACTTGTAAATGTGTATCCCAATCTCCGTGAGAAAAATTTATACGACAAACATCAAGTCCTGCTTTTATTAGCTCTTTTAACATAGGAACGCTTGATGAAGCAGGGCCCATTGTTGCAATAATTTTCGTCTTGTTGTATTTAATGTTGTGAGTCATTGTAATTGGCTGAAATTCAGTATTTCTTTTTTTTGTGGTTTCTCAAGTGCAAAGCAAAGAGATATTCCCTTAAGTTTCGCAATTAACTTAATGATTTCCGGATTTAATTCTTCTTCACTTCTGGCACAAAGTAAATAATCCACGGTTTTGTATCGGGGGTAGAAAAGAGATTTTGTGCCTTTATTCCTTATTAAAAGCAACTCTGTTTCATCTTCTAGATAGGTTATTAAGAAACTTGCATGTGTACTTTTATCTAAATAACTTTCTACATCCTCATAAAATTCTACTAAAAAATCTGGATGACTTTCTATCTCAAATCCTAATTTAATATGGCGCAAAGGTGTTGATATACCGTATATAATAGGGTATTCAAGCTCTAATTCGTCCAACGTAAAATGGTTACTCATTCAGTGTATAAAGTGCGACTGCAAGTTTAATGTAAATTAATGTTGTAGTTTTTATCTAAAAAATAGTTCTTTGCAGCACTTTAATAAATAAAAATCATGTCTGAAATAGCTGAAAAAGTAATCGCAATCATCGTAGATAAGTTAGGTGTAGAAGAATCTGAAGTAACTACTGAAGCAAGCTTCACTAACGACCTTGGTGCTGACTCTCTTGACACTGTAGAGTTAATCATGGAATTCGAAAAAGAATTTAACATTGCAATACCTGACGAACAAGCAGAAAAAATCGCTACCGTAGGTGACGCAGTTAGCTATATTACTGCAAACGTTTAATCCTATTACCCTAGAACCATAGCGAATGCAACTCAAGCGAGTAGTAGTCACAGGAATAGGTGCTCTAACACCAATAGGCAACACTGCCAAGGAATATTGGAGCGCACTTTCTAAAGGAGTAAGCGGCGCCGCGCCGATAACACGTTTTGATGCTGAAAAGTTCAAAACTAGATTTGCGTGCGAGCTGAAAAACTTCAGTATTGATGACCACTTAGATCGCAAGGAAGCTCGCAAAATGGATCCATTTACGCAATACGCTATGGTCGCAGCCGATGAGGCCGTGTTAGATAGCGGTATTATGGATACCCAATTTATACCTGAAGATATTGGTGTAATATGGGGTTCTGGAATTGGTGGTCTTACCACGTTATCTGTAGAACTTGGGGATTTTGCTAAAGGAGACGGTACTCCTAGGTTTAATCCCTTTTTTATTCCAAAAATGATTGGCGATATTGCACCAGGGTACATTTCCATTAAGTACGGCTTTAGAGGCCCTAACTTTGGAACGATCTCCGCTTGTGCTTCGTCCAATAATGCTATAATAGACGCATTTAATTACATCAGACTAGGCATGGCCAGAGCAATCGTAACTGGTGGTTCTGAATCTTGTGTTACCCAATCTGCCATTGGCGGATTTAACAGTATGAAAGCTTTATCTGAGCGCAACGATAGCCCGAGTACTGCCTCGCGTCCTTTTGATAAAGATCGCGATGGATTTGTCTTAGGGGAAGGCGCAGCGTCACTTATCTTAGAAGAATATGAGAGCGCCAAAGCTAGAGGCGCAAAAATATACGGAGAAATTTTAGGCGCAGGAATGACTGCTGACGCTTATCATATTACTGCTCCACATCCAGAAGGTTTAGGTGCTCAAAACGTTATGAAAATTGCGTTAAGAGATGCAGGCCTGACACCCGATCAACTAGACTATGTCAATGTACACGGTACTTCAACACCACTTGGTGATGTAAGTGAAAGTAAAGCAATACTGAACGTATTTGGTGAACATGCCTACAAGCTTAATATAAGCTCTACCAAATCTATGACCGGTCACCTATTGGGTGCTGCTGGTGCAGTAGAAGCATTAGCTTGCCTTAGTGCTATCAATACCGGAATTGTTCCACCTACTATCAATCACTTTACCGATGATGATCAGTTTGATGATCAACTCAATTTTACTTTTAATACTGCTCAACGTAGAGAAGTTAGATATGCATTAAGTAACACCTTCGGTTTTGGAGGACATAATGCATCTGTTATAATGGGTAAATGCGAGTAATACTGTGCTTAGCAGTATTTTAAAATTATACTATTCTCATTTTTCTAGCCACAAAGAAACATACGTACTTTTGTATCGTGTGCTTGGTTATTGTCCTTCTAATGTAGGCATTTACAAACAAGCATTTTTGCATAATTCTGTCGCTATTCGAAAAACAGGTATCCCCACAAACCTAAACAATGAACGACTAGAATTTTTAGGAGATGCCATTTTAGATGCGATTATAGCTGAAATGCTATTCAAAAAATTTCCAGTTCAAGGAGAAGGTTTCCTGACAGAAATGAGGAGTAAATCGGTAAGCAGAAAAAAGTTGGCGCAGATTGCAATCGATATGGGGTTGCAAAATTTACTTATGTTTGACCAAGCTATTAGTAAAAACCCTACTGCACTTCGTACCATGGGAGGAAATGCATTAGAAGCCCTTATTGGAGCAATATACCTAGATAAAGGCTATGAGTTTACGCACCGATTTATTCGCAAAAAAATAATCGGAGTGCACCTTGATTTCGATGAACTTAAAGACGTCACAGAAAACTTCAAAAGTTTGCTGAATCAATATGCGCAAAAGGAGAAAAGAGAGCTTCAATACAAAATTTTAAATACCGAGCCAGAGAGTAAGATTATAATTTACATTATTGGGGTGTATTATGACGGCACCGAAATTGCAAAAGCCCGTGCTAAATCCAAAAAAGTAGCAGAACAATTAGCGAGCGAAAAAGCTTGCTTAGCACTGAACCTGCTATAAGTTAACACACCTTACCTATAGCGTATGCTTTATTCGTGCGATCTTAACTCGCTCGACAATACTATCAAGACCTATAAGCTCCATCATTTCAAAAATAGGTGGACCACCAGCTTGACCACTAATTGCCCAACGTAAAGGCTGCATCAAGGTACCTTTATTTATGCCGCAGTCATCTGCAAACGACTGTAAATGTTGTTCCATTTCTGTAGCCCTTGAGTATTTATTGGCTACCAAATCAGTTACATAATTGTGTATATGATTCGCCACTTCTGAATTCCATTTTTTATGTTGTACACCTTCATCGTATTTGCTTGGAAGTGTAAAAAAGTACTCACCTAGCGGTAGAATTTCATTTGCAAAACTTACTTTCTCTTTAAGCATATCAAGTACTTTTACTAGATATTCCTGTCCGAGTGCGGTATGCATTGGCTCTAAATCATCTTTAATTAACGCTAAAAGTTCATCTGAGGTAGCTGACATAAGATACTGATGGTTATACCACTTTGCTTTATCTATATCAAACTTAGCTCCACTTTTTGATACACGCTCAAGACTGAAGGCATGCACTAATTCATCTACGGTAAACAACTCCTTATTATCAGCAGGATGCCAACCTAACATAGCCAGAAGATTAATTACAGCATTTGGCATAAAACCAGATTCGCGATATCCGCTGCTTTTTTCACCATCAGCCGCATACCATTCTAGAGGGAATACAGGTATTCCAAGTTTGTCACCATCTCGTTTACTTAATTTCCCCTTTCCATCAGGTCTCAAAATAAGCGGTAAATGTGCAAACTGAGGCATTTTCTCTTCCCAACCTAAGTATCTATAGAGCATCACATGTAACGGTGCCGATGGTAACCATTCTTCCCCTCTAATCACGTGGCTAATATCCATC
Organism: Chitinophaga pinensis; assembly: GCA_945890595.1. Taxonomy (GTDB): domain Bacteria; phylum Bacteroidota; class Bacteroidia; order NS11-12g; family UBA9320; genus UBA9320. The sequence goes on along the minus strand of CAMDCQ010000026.1, from coordinate 9,361 downwards.
TTATAATCATCCACAATATTGGCTAAGTGGTACGTTGGTAGGCCGTCGCCTTTTAATAATACCTTATCATCTAATTGACTGCTATTGAAAACAATCCAACCTCTTATTATATCATGAAAACGAATTTCTTCATTTCGAGGCAATTTAATTCTGACCACGTAATCATCACCATTCTGCAATTTATCCTTTACTTCATCGCTACTTAGCGTCAAAGAGTTCTTCATACTCATTCTAGAAATAGCATCATACTTAGCTGCCATATTATTAGCCATCAGTCTTTCTTTCATGGCATTTATTTCATCTGGAGTATCAAATGCATAATAGGCCTTGTCCTCACTTACCAGTTGATGAGCGTATGCAGCATATATTTCCATACGTTCGCTTTGTTTATAAGGCCCAAAGTCGCCTCCCTCAAGTACACCTTCATCTACCTTAAGTCCGAGCCATGCTAAACTTTCGTTGATATACTCTTCTGCTCCAGGTACAAACCTCTTTTGATCCGTATCTTCGATACGAAGTAAAAACTTACCTCCATGCTGTTTAGCAAAAAGATAATTGTACAATGCTGTTCTTACGCCCCCTATATGCAATGGCCCTGTAGGACTAGGTGCAAATCTTACTCTAACTGGTCTATCACTCACTATTGCTGCTTTTTAAGTGCACAAAAATAGACCCATTTACGGCAAATTAGCCTCCTATTTTTATACCCAATTCAATTTTAAAACTGTGGTATTAAAATCCATAATACCGCTGCGAATAGGAAAAGTAATTAAGAAGTATCTTTTTGACCTTTTCACCTAAGAAGCTAGTTAACCTTCTTCAAACCAGATTTAACCCGTTGCTCCAAAGATTCCACGTATTCCTTATTGTTCTTGAAACTTAATGCTCTCTCAAAATATTTCTTAGCCAACTTCTTGTCCCCTTTACCTGCGTAATATTCACCCATGTAGACACAGGCAAAAGCTCCATAATACTCATCACTATTAAAGGCATACAAAGAACTCGCTTCATAAAATTTCATAGCTAAATCACTATGTCCTAACTTTTCACTTATCCTTCCTCGTCTATAACAATACTCCGCTTTTTGATTGTTGTTAGGCAATTCCTTTAACACGATTTTTGAAATAACTCCCGCTGCTTGGGTATAATATCCCCCATCATAGAGCAACCTTGTGCGGAGCAACTCTTTATTAGGCCACGGTTTTTTGGTGTATTGAGCAGCCTGTTTGTCATCTTCAGTTGAGGAAACACCCAACTTTGTAATTAATTCTTTGTAGTACCCCGCCAAATTATAATCACCTCCTAAGAAATAATACCAACTCATTTTTTGATAATTACTTTTAACATAATTTCTTCCATGAAAGCCGGCTTGAAATGTCTTAAACTCTTCTATAGCAGTTGGGTCTTGCTTGTTCAATTTGGCAGTCCCCAGTAAATAATAAAAAATATAACAAGACTCATAGTCCTTATCCTTGGGCCTCGCATTTAGAACACTCAAAGCAGCTTCGTTCTTATTTAGCTTAAGAGCCATATTACTCCTAAAAAATGTACTTAATACACTCGATTTATGATCCTTCGTGCACCTTACTGTTTCTATCCATGCCTTATCAGCTTGTTTGGCAACCTGATACAGAGCAAAAGAATATAAATAAGAAGCTTCTTTGGCTATTCCTCCATATTCTGGTTTTTCATCGTGGTACGCTATTTCCTGTAACAAGCTTAAGCCGTCTTTAAGATTGCCCTTAATTCCTAGTACGTTAATTACCCAAGTGTAATTTTCAGGTACAGTGGAAAGATAGACTTTAAGCATACCTCTCGTTTTATTATTGGGTAAAAATTCGGGAAACGATTTATGATTTTCCTCTATGAGAGAATGTGCTCGATTTATGTCCCTTGCGGCTCCATACACCTCGTTAAACTTCCCTTTTAAGGTGGCTGAGTAAAAGTAAATATCTGCTAATGCGAACTTTTTAAACGCTTCACTATCATTCAATTTTTGAATTTGGACAACTGCGCGTTGCTGCTCGGTTAAATACGATTTGTAATCAGCAGATTCTTCACTTACGAAAGCCTTCAGGTATGCATTAAAGTGAAGTAGGTAGTGAATGGCTCCGTTGTTAGGATTTTTTGCTAACTCAGCCTTTAGTACTGTTCTTGCTTTATCTAGTTTGAGCTCGTAGTTATACCCTTGAGCTACTAATAAGTTTGAATTAAGGTTAAAATAAGTAGGAGCCCCATGAGCACCAAAATGCAGAAATGTAAAAATCAGAGCTAAAGCCCGCAGAAAACGTTTATTTTTTCCGAACTGCTCTTCTTTTTGGTTTTTCTTCTGCTTCTTCCACATGCTCATTTATGCCGGCCATGCGAGCGTCTATTTGAATTCGACCACAAGCTTCGCATATAACGATTTTTTTGGCTTGTCTAATATCCGATTGCAATTGAGGCGGAACTTTTGCAAAACAACCTCCGCATGCTGCTCTCAGAATTGGAGCTACCGCAATACCATTTCTGAAGTTTAAGCGAATACGATCATATGCCTTAATGATTTTTTCATCAATCGTTTCCTTTGCTTTTTCTCTTTCCTCGCTTATTTGTGCTTCTTCTTTCTCTGTTTCAGCAGTAATCTCTCCAAGCTCATTTTTCTTGTTTTCAAGATCTTGTTCTCGCTCATCCAAACGAGCTTGAACCTCGCTGATTACGTCACGTTTTAAAACAAGCGTACGTTCTACGTCTCCGATTTTCTTTTCGGCAGCTAGAATCGTTAGGTCTTGAATTTCAATTTCTTTATTTAAAGCATCAAACTCACGGTTATTTTTAACATCGTTGAGTTGTGCTTTATATTTCCTGATAGCTTCTGTAGAAGTTTTTATTTGCTCTCTATTTGCAAAAATTTGAGCATCAAACGTTTCTAATTCAGTGCTAAAATTTTCTAATCTTGTTCTCAAACCTATTAGCTCATCTTCCAAGTCTGAGACCTCCATAGGCAACTCACCTCTTACGGCTCTTAATTGATCTAAACGTGAATCAATAGTTTGGAGTTTATAAAGTTGTTCAAGTTTTTGTTCGATTGTTTTTAGTGCCATTTATATAAAGTACTTTACTGGATTAGTATTAACTGCCGTTTTAAGGACCGCAAAGGTAGTAAATTTTTCCCTTAATATATCATATAAAAGGTCAATTGTAAACTTTTCACTTTCATAATGTCCAATATCGCAAACCATAATACTACCTTCAGCGTCGAAAAACTCATGATACTTGAAATCTGAAGTAACGTAAACATCCGCTCCTGCTGACTTTGCGTCTAGTAATAAAAATGAACCGGAACCCCCACAAATAGCAATCTTTTTTACTGCTTTGGTTAAGTTCGTGTACTTTATTACCTCTAAATTCATGGATAATTTTAGGTGTTCTAAGAAGTCATTTATGGATAACTCATCCGGTAATTCTCCAATCATTCCGCTTCCGATATTCTGGTCTGAATTCAGCAAAGCATACATCTCATAAGCTACTTCTTCGTAAGGATGTGCTACTTTTAATTCCTCAAGCACCTTCTTTACCTGATTTTTGTGTAGCATCACCTCAATCTTTTCTTCATTCTCAGTATGCCTTACACCTATTTTACCTATATAAGGATTTGCCCCAATTTCCGCTTTAAAGGTGCCATTCCCCATGGTAGAAAATGAACACTCGCTATATCTACCCATATTCCCGGCTCCACTTTTAAACAGAGCTTCTCTTATATTCTCTGCGTTTTCTAAGGGGCTATAGGTTACCAACTTTACCAAATCATTTGTTCGCGGAACCAAAATACGTGTATCCAACAAGCTCAGTCGTTCAGCAATTTTCCCATTTACACCTTGTGCATACACATTATCCAAATTGGTATGTATAGCGTAAATAGCCACATCATTTTTTATAGCTAATTGAACAGTACGCTGCACATAATTGGCATTATTAAACCGCTTTAACCCACTAAAAACAATAGGGTGATGAGCCACAATAAGATTGCAATTTTGTGCGATTGCCTCATGTATTGTCGCTTCAATGCAATCAAGGCTAACCAATATCCCTGTTAATGCTGTTTCTTTCTCTCCCACAAGAAGTCCACTATTGTCATAACTCTCTTGTAAACTAGATGGTGCGATTTCTTCTAAGTGTTTAATAATATCAGAGATGAGCATAGGGCAAATGTAACGTTAACCACAAGTATTTGCACGAAGAAAAAATCCATTCCTAGCTAGTGTGGTGGTTTTTATAGTTTCAAGAAGAAACGACTAGTTTCTGGGTTACAGGGTTAATTTCTTGACACCTTATCTCCTGCAAATTACTTAACACACTTTCAATCCTCCACATAATCGGTTTTAACTTTCTTTGCACTTATTAAAAAGCTGCAAACCATATTATTATTACCATTTGCCTTGCCTTATTTGGCAGCAACTACTTTGCGAAATTTATTTTATGATATTGGCATTTTTAAATCCACTTCATTTGAAATTCCAATTCTGTCTGTAGGCAATTTAGCCGTTGGAGGAAGCGGGAAGACTCCTCTGGTTGAATTTTTAATTCGCGAACTCAAAAACGAATATACTATTGCCGTACTTAGCCGTGGTTACGGTCGTAAAACCCGGGGATTTGTTTGGGTAGAGACTAATCTGTCTCCTGAAAAAACGGGGGATGAACCACTTCAGATTAAAACAAAATATAGCGATATTGCCATTGCTGTTTGTGAAGACCGAGTGGCGGGTGCCAAACGTATTTTAGCAGAAAAACCCGAAATTAATCTTATCATTCTTGATGACGCGTTTCAACATCGCGCAATTAAACCTTCCTTACAATTACTGCTTTCTGTCTACTCAAAACCTTTTTACAGCGACCTTCTGCTTCCCGCTGGAAGCCTTCGTGAACAAAGAAATGGAGCACAACGAGCTGATGCAATTATTTTCACTAAGTGCACTGACCACTACACGCCCTTATCTTGGAAAAACAAGACCATTTTTTATTCCAAAATAGTTTATCAAAATCCGACTGTAGATAAACCGGTTTATGGTTTTAGTGGACTAGCAGACAATTCTACGTTTAAAAATCATCTTGCTGTAAATTATGATTTAGCAGGATTTAAAGCATACCCAGACCACTTCTCTTTCAAGCAAAAAGATTTAGACGATTTAATCGCGCTGGCAGGTAGTGCGACGTTGGTTTGCACCGAAAAAGATTGGATAAAAATCAAGCATTTGAGAGGCCAGGAAAGCGTTAAACACATTACTATTTTTCATACCATAGAAGGAGCCTCAGACTTTATTCATTGGCTAAAAAAACACCTAAATTGAAAGCTAAAAAACACTTCGGACAGCATTTTCTCACGAGCAATGAAACTGCACAAACCATTGTTAATGGTTTAGGTGACATCAGCACCCAAGATGTGCTCGAAATAGGACCCGGCATGGGCATTATTACTCAGTTTATGTTGACTGCTACTAAGCGATTTCAAGCGGTGGAGATAGACCCAGAAGCTGCTACTTATTTAGAACAACACTTCGAAAAGATTGAACTCATAAAAGCAGATTTTTTAAAAATTAACATCCGTGACTATTACCAAGACCAATTCAGCTTAATCGGAAATTTTCCGTATAATATTTCGTCTCAAATAGTGTTCAAAATAATTGAAAACTCGTCGCTCATAGAACGTTGGGTTGGAATGTTTCAATTGGAGATGGGCATACGACTCGTTGCACTTCCCAAAGACAAGAAAGATTATGGTATATTGAGTGTTTTAGTTCCTTTTTATTATTCGGTAGAAACTATTATGACTTTACCTCCAAGTGCTTTTAATCCGCCACCCAAAGTCAATAGTATTGTAGTAAAAGCCACCCGAAGAAACCACGAGTTTAAAGCAGACCCGGTACTTATCAAACACGTTGTAAAAACTGCGTTCGGGCAACGAAGAAAAACCCTGAGCAATAGTCTTTCCCAAATTATCCCGAAAGAAGTGTTTAAAACACATCCTTTTAGTACCTTGCGACCCGAAAATCTTACTCATCTTGAATTTGAAGAGTTATGTGTTTTTATAGCAGCAAATGTCCTTAATTGAGATTACAAAGCAGTCTGTAGCTGAGCTTATTGAGTTAATAAACGCTAGAAATCAGGAAGAACTTCTACCTGTCTTAGAGAAGTTATATCCGCCTGATATTGCAGAACTATTTGATGAAGTAAGCCTCGAACAAGCCGTATATGTAGCTTCCTTGCTGGAACCACAAAAAAAAGTGGACGTCTTCACCGAGCTAGATGACGAAAATAAGTTAACCTTTCTGAAAGGATACGAGACAGAAGATATAGCCAACACCTTTTTTGCCTACATGGATTCTGATGACGCAGCGGATATTCTGAACGCTATGGATACCCAAAAAGGCAAGGAAATCTTACGAAAAATAGCCGACAAAGAACACAGTAAAAATATAGCGTCATTACTTAAATTCCCTGAGAATACGGCTGGATCTCTAATGGCCAAAGAACTTATTAAAGTGCGTGAAAATTGGACGGTTAAACAATGCACAGAGGAGATTAGAAAGCAAGCAGAGGAAGTTGATAATGTATACAGCGCATACGTGGTAGACGAGTTTGATGAACTCATAGGATGGATATCCTTGAAACGGATACTGCTCTCTAAGGAAAGCCAAAAAATTACAGACATTTTTAACGACAATGTCATTAGCGAAACCACTTACACATCAGGAGAAGAGGTTGCCGCTACTATGCAAAAATATGACCTAGTAGCATTGCCAATTGTGGATGCCTTTAACAGACTTGTGGGTCGTGTAACATTTGATGACGTGCTAGATTACGTAAAAGACGAAGCAGAAAAGGATTACCAGATGCTTTCAGGGATCTCCGAAAGTGTGGAAAGTACAGACTCTGTAATGCTAAATACAAGAGCCAGATTACCTTGGCTTATTGTGGGATTAGCTGGGGGTATAGCCAGTTCGTTAGTCATAGGGAACTTTGAAGCTGAATTAGCGAAAAATGTTCAATTAGCCCTTTTTATGCCACTTATTATGGCAATGGCCGGCAACGTTGGCGTACAATCTAGTTCTATCATGGTACAAGGACTTGCTAATAACTCTATCACCAATAGTGGACTTTGGTCTAAACTCGCCAAAGAATTAGCCGTAGCACTTATTAACGGCTTGGTTTGTTCTGCCCTACTTATGGGTTATGGATTTATTTCAGGGAATAATCACGAAATAATGATGACGGTAAGTTTGGCTTTAATAGCGGTAATCTTACTTGCTGCCATTGTTGGCACAAGCGTTCCTTTAGCCTTAGATCGTCTAAAAATTGATCCTGCTTTGGCCACAGGGCCATTTATTACAACGAGTAACGACCTGTTGGGGTTGCTCATGTATTTCCTTATTGGCTATGCCATTCTAGGATAACTATTTTTTTGTTATGAAAACACTTTCCGTTCTTATTTTAGTTCTAACCACCAGCCTTGTTAATGGCCAGTATACTAATTTGGTACTTGAAGGCGGAGGCATGAAAGGCTTGGCTTATGCCGGGGCTTTTGAAGTGCTCGATAGCCTAGGTATTTCAGAGAATATCGGGAAAATAGCAGGCAGTAGTTCCGGCGCTATGAATGGATTAATGTTTGCCTTAGGATATACCGGAAAAGAGATAACTCACATCAATTTAAGTACCAATTTTGGTAAATATAATCAGGTTGGAATTCCGCTTATTGGAGGTCTAATCCGCCTAAAAAAGACCTATGGATTTTATAAAACAGACCGTTTTATAGAAGATTTAGGAAAAATAATGCAGGCTAAAGGATATTCACCGGATCTTACTTTTGAGCAACTTTATCAAGCTAAAACAGAAGGAAAACCCGTAAAACTACTTTATATCACGGGTTCAAACCTTACCGACCAAAAGGCAGAAATCTTTTGCTATGAAAATTATCCCAAAATGCGCTTGTTGGATGCTGTGCGCATAACGATTAGTATTCCCGTTTATTTTGAAGCTACCTTTATGCAACCAGATGGTCATCTCATTGAAAAGAACGATGCAGACAGCACCACCAAGGTCATGGTAGACGGTGGTATCCTAAACAACTATCCTTTTTTTGTCTTTGATACGCTTGTAACGTTAGATAATGGCAACCACAGCTTCTATAAATGCAATAGACACTCACTAGGCATAAAACTAGAAACAGATGACTCTAAGGAAGAAATAGCCCGACATAGCATCCCCACAACTAAAGATTTCATGGTAGCGTCAGGACAAATTAGTCGTGAGTATCTAAATCGCAGACACCTCGGCAATCAGCAAAAAGCACAAACTATCTTTATAAATACTCGAAACCTAAATCCAAAGGTTAGAAGAATTAAAAAATCGATTATTCAAGACGTAATGGATTACGGAAAAGATGCTACCATAGATTTTTTTAAATCTAAAGTCTTCATTGAGCAAGTTGTGAAATAACGGATATTTCAAAGGAATTTTGTTCCCAAGAAAGCAGTTCAAAATTTAGGAAAGAAAATTAAAATTATTTTTTAACAGTCAGCTTTTTGGTCACTTTCTGACCATCAGCTGCTAAGGTGTAGAAATAAACACCTTCTGGTATTTCAGTCACGTTAATGGTGTATGTACCTGAGCGAGGAACTTTTTGTACGTAAATAATCTCGCCAAGTATATTAGAAAGTGTAATAGTAGCTTCAGAAGAATTAAACTCTACATCTACAAAAGTCCTTTCCTTAGCAGGATTAGGGTAATTCTGCCCTATCTTAGGTACCTCATCTGCAAAGGCTAAAACCCCCGCAAGTAGTACGGTTAACGCTATGGAAACTAATCTCTTCACTTATAATTTGGTGCAAACATACGTAAAATAACATCCAATTTAGCGTTTATTGAAGAAATATGTGTAAAAACACACCATAGTGCATGGTATTTGAGACAAACCATCTCTTACACTTTGACTTGATAGCGCATCTCACCACGGTTTATCTCTAAGTTGGATGAGAAATTATTGCTAAACAGCGATCCTGTACCTAATCCTTGATGCAAGGTTATAGGATACGTGCTCACCCATTGCGCTATAGCATTAAGTCCTACATTACCTTCTAATGCCGAAGTAGCCCACCAATTTATACTTGCCTTTTGTGCTACAGCTATCCATTCATCTGCAACGGATACCCCTCCTATTAAGTTTGGTTTCAGTATCAGGTACTGAGGCTTGATTTTTCGAAGCACTTTATTACCGGCTTGCTGTACATTTAAACCTATAAGTTCCTCATCCAACGCTATATCTATCCTAGACTCTCGGCACAATTTTCCCATATCATCCCATTGTCCTGCAGCGATTGGCTGCTCT